>JADFYO010000029.1 GCA_015233015.1 Nitrospirota bacterium
TCAATTCTCCTTTATTTTGACCTTCTCCCATTGGGTGTGTTCTCCTTCTTCTCTTTTTTGACATAACTCCTTGTCTTATATATTATTTTTATCCCACTTCATAATTCAACTGCTTTTTCTAGGTTTATCTTTATAAAATCTTAACACTCCTTCTGCGTTTCTTGACACCTATTTTATGAAATCAAATGCTACGATATAATTGGATGCCGGAGCGATTCCGGTTTTATCACAGTTTATGGGGGTAGCTATGGAGAGTTTTTACTGGATTGGAGGAGTTGTCAGCATAGTATTGCTTATCTATCTGACGATAGCGCTCTTGAAACCGGAGGTGTTTTAAGATGACACAAAACGGGATATTTCAGATTGGGTTGTATCTTGCTGTCCTGGGATTGTTGGTTAAACCACTGGGCAGCCACATGGCGGCGGTATATGAAGACAGGCCAACTATCTTTAGTTCACTGTTAAGGCCTGTCGAAAAACTCCTGTATCGCTTGTTTGGCGTGAAAAGTGAGGACGATATGTCATGGAAGCAATATACGGCGTCTGTGTTAGTGTTCAGCCTTGTTGGCGCGATATTGTTATACATGCAGCAGCGGTTTCAGAACCATCTGCCGTTAAATCCACAGGGATTTCCTGCCGTATCGTGGGATTCGTCTCTAAACACGGCGGTAAGTTTTCTGACCAACACCAACTGGCAGGGCTATGGCGGGGAGTCGACGATGAGTTACCTTACCCAAATGGCCGGACTTGGCGTTCATAATTTTCTGTCAGCGGCAACCGGCATGGCCGTGCTCGTCGCGTTAATCAGGGGATTCTTAAGACGAAGCGCTCAGACAATCGGCAATTTCTGGGTTGACCTTACTCGCTCAATCCTGTATATACTCTTGCCGCTTTCAATACTTTTTACGATTGCCCTGGTGTCTCAGGGTGTAGTTCAGAACTTTAAACCTTATCGGACCGTTCCTCTTATGCAAAAGGTAGCATACGATAAACCGGTTGTCGATGCTCAGGGCAACCCCGTCAAAGACGCTTCGGGGAAAGACAAAACGGAACCAGCTGAAATGACAGAGCAATCTCTTCCCGGCGGCCCGGCAGCCTCTCAGATAGCCATTAAGCAGCTCGGCACTAACGGCGGCGGGTTTTTTAACGTTAACTCAGCTCATCCATATGAAAACCCCACGCCTCTTTCTAATTTCCTGGAGGCCCTCGCCCTACTGCTCATACCGGCGGCGCTTTGCTATACCTTTGGCAGAATGATAGGAGATACACGCCAGGGGTGGGCGCTGCTGATTGCTATGTTTGTTATACTCATACCGTTGCTGGTGCTCTGCTATCACAGCGAGACAGTTGACGCGCCATATGTTAAGGGACTGGGTGCGGCGGTTGTGGCTCACGACGGCAATATGGAGGGTAAGGAGGCCAGGATTGGAGTTGCAAACTCAGCCCTTTGGGCGGCAGCTACTACTGCCGCGTCAAACGGCTCGGTAAATTCCATGCACGACTCCTTTAGCCCGCTTGGCGGACTTGTCCCGCTTTTTCTTATGCAGTTGGGTGAAATAGTCTTTGGCGGCGTGGGTTCAGGGCTTTACGGCATGATCATATTTGTCGTGATTTCGGTGTTTGTTGCGGGGCTTATGGTAGGGCGAACGCCAGAATATCTTGGGAAAAAGATCGAGGCATTCGAGATGAAAATGGCCTCTCTGGTTATTTTGATTCCCGCCGTCTGTGTTCTACTGGGTACGGCCATAGCAGTTGTCTCAAAAGACGGTATAGCTGGCATTGCCAATCCCGGCCCGCATGGGTTTTCAGAAATTCTTTACGCGTTTTCATCGTGCTCCAATAACAACGGCAGCGCCTTTGCCGGCCTTTCCGCAAACACTCCTTTCTATAACATATCGCTTGCGGTTGTTATGATGTTGGGGAGGTTTGGCGTAATTGTCCCAGTGCTTGCGGTGGCGGGGGCGTTGGCAAGGAAAAAATACGTGCCGGTTGGTTCAGGTACTTTACCCACTCATACACCTCTGTTTGTGGTGTTTTTAATAGGGGTAATTATGATAGTCGGCGCTCTGACGTTTCTGCCAGGCCTTTCGTTAGGACCTATAGCAGAACACTTCATGGCTATAAAATAAGAGAATAGGAGAGATAAATTATGTCAGTAAAACAGAATCTTTTCGACTGGCGGCTCATTGCCAGGGCATCGGCTGACTCGGTTATTAAGCTAAATCCATTATATCAAATACGCAAACCCGTGATGTTTGTCGTAGAGATAGGAAGCATTCTCACGATGGTGCTTTTTGTCTATTCTCTTTATGAACCATCGGGGGACCCGCCGTCGTTTATATTAGCAGTCTCGCTGTGGTTATGGTTCACCGTGATATTTGCCAATTTTGCAGAGTCAATGGCAGAGGGCAGGGGTAAGGCCCAGGCCGCTAACCTCAGAAACAGCAGGCGTGATATTCAAGCAAAGCTCCTGTCAGCCCCCAGGCGCGACGCCACCGTAACCCTCGTAGTGTCGCCAAAGTTGAGAAAAGGCGACTGCGTCCTGGCTGAGGCAGGCGATATTATCCCAAGCGACGGCGAAGTAATCGAGGGCGTTGCCTCGGTAAATGAAAGCGCCATAACCGGAGAAAGCGCACCGGTAATCAGAGAAAGCGGCGGCGACAGAAGCGCCGTTACCGGAGGCACACTTGTAGTGTCCGACTGGCTGGTAATCAGAATAAGCGCTAACCCGGGTGAGACCTTTATCGACAAGATGATTTCTATGGTCGAGGGCGCAAAAAGACAAAAGACGCCTAACGAGATAGCCCTCGATATCCTGCTTGCCGGGCTGACTATCATCTTCCTGATAGCCACGGTTACGATAGTGCCGTTTTCAATTTTCAGCGTCAAGGCGGCTTCACACGGCAGTCCCGTCTCCGTAACGACGGTAGCGGCCTTGCTGGTCTGCCTTATCCCCACAACGATAGGGGGGCTTCTTTCCGCTATTGGAATTGCCGGAATGGACAGAATGATACAGGCCAACGTAATAGCGATGTCGGGGCGGGCAGTTGAGGCCGCGGGGGATGTGGATGTATTGCTGCTGGATAAGACCGGGACTATAACGCTTGGCAACAGACACGCGACCGAGTTTATTCCTGTACATGGAATACCCATAAAAACGCTTGCCGATGCCGCCCAACTAGCATCCCTTGCCGACGAAACTCCCGAAGGACGCAGTATAGTCGTTCTTGCCAAAAATGAATATGGAATCAGAGAGCGTGACATAAACTCCCTTCACGCTATATTCGTGCCATTTTCAGCGCACACACGCATGAGCGGGGTAAACATGGATGGGGTAGAGATACGTAAGGGTGCTGCCGACGCCGTCCTGGAGTATGTAAAAAAACAGGGCGGGGTATTTCCCAATGAAGTTGGAAGCATTGTGGCTGAGATAGCCCGTGAGGGCGCTACCCCACTAGTTGTGGCGCAGGATAAAAGCGTATTAGGCGTCATACGTCTGAAGGATATAGTTAAGGGGGGCATAAAGGAGCGATTTGCGGAACTCAGGCATATGGGAATCAAAACCATTATGATTACCGGGGATAATCCCCTTACGGCAGCCGCGGTTGCTGCCGACGCAGGAGTTGACGATTTTCTTGCCGAGGCAACCCCTGAGGCCAAATTGAAGCTCATACGCGAGTATCAGGCAGGCGGTAAATTGGTCGCGATGACAGGAGACGGCACAAACGACGCCCCTGCCCTTGCCCAGGCCGATGTTGCCGTTGCTATGAACACGGGAACTCAGGCGGCTAAAGAGGCCGGCAACATGGTTGACCTGGACTCAAACCCTACCAAACTCATAGAGATTGTTGAAATCGGCAAGCAGCTCCTCATCACCCGCGGCACTCTGACCACATTCAGCATTGCCAACGATGTGGCAAAGTACTTTGCCATTCTTCCCGCGGCGTTTTTGGGTATTTACCCTGAGCTTGGCACACTTAATATCATGAGATTGGCTACCCCTCACAGCGCTATCCTGTCGGCTGTAATCTTTAATGCCATTATTATCGTGATATTAATTCCACTTGCCCTAAGGGGTGTAAAATTCCGCCCGCTCGGCGCTCATGCCCTCTTAAGGAATAACCTTCTGATCTATGGGCTTGGAGGCGTTGTCGTGCCGTTTATAGGGATAAAGTTAATTGATATGTTAATCGGTGTGCTGAATATATTTTAAAGGGGGATTGATTATGGCAGTTATCAGAACATCAATTGTATCGCTGGTTGTCTTTACGGTTATATTAGGGATTGTTTATCCTGCTGTTATGACTGGGGTCTGTCAGATGATTTTCCCAAATGAGGCAAATGGAAGTCTTATTTGGAAAAACGGCAAGGCTGCCGGGTCTTCTCTCATAGGACAGCCGTTCAGCAGCCCGGAATATTTCTGGAGCAGGCCGTCGGCCACTACGCCATATCCATATAACGCCGGTTCCTCTTCGGGGTCAAATCTGGGACAAAACAATCCTGATTTACATAAGGCGCTCGCTGACAGGATTGCCGCGTTAAAAGCGGCTGACCCGGAAAATGCCAAACCGGTTCCAATGGATATAATCACCGCTTCGGGAAGCGGTCTCGACCCTCACATCAGCCCCGCGGCGGCGCTCTATCAGGCGAGCCGTGTTGCAAAACAAAGAGGGATAAGCGAGGCTGAAGTGTATTCGCTCATCGAGAAGTATAAAGAGTCCCGGCAGTTGGGAATTTTAGGAGATCCAGTTGTTAACGTTGTAAGATTAAACATGGCCCTGGATAACTTAGGAGTTGTCAACAAATAAGTGTTACAAATAAAAATGGAGGAATATGAAATGGAAAGACTTTCACGGGTATTAGTGGATACTGTCTTGTTATCTATCATGGCACTGTTAATCACTATGGGCCTCGTCATGTCAGGCGTACCTGCCTATGCCGATGAGGAAAAGGCCACGCATCATGAAGAGGCAACCCCGGTGCCTGCAAAAGATGAGTCTGCGGCTATCCCTCCCGAAGGCACGGCAGGGCCTGATAACGCAACATTCAGCCTGGTGCTCAGCGCCTTTAACAGGTACATGTACCGAGGATATGAACTGAGTTATGGCAGTGCGGTTTTTCAGCCGTCCCTGACGTTTTCCTATATGGGGTTTTCGGCAAATGTATGGGGCAACATTGACACGTATGAGCAACCGACTCAGAATTTCGTCCCCAATACTCCCTACTCAGGCAGCTTTAATGAAGTCGATATAAAGCTCAGCTATACGCGTTCATGGGGCGTGTTCAGCCTGACAGGCGGATATATCTATTATGGATTGCAGTATGCCAGACAGACTGAAGAGATATTCGTGGCCGGTGCGTTGGATATTCCTACTAAGCCCGTCCTTACGGTTTACAGGGATATTGACAGCTATCAGGGGACGTACTTCAATCTGGCATTCAGCCACTCGATACCAATTCCGGCAGTGAAGGATATGACGATTGACCTCGGCGCGTGTTTTGGCTATCAGGCCGGCAGTTCAAACTACTGGCGCACGTATGAGACATATGGATTTTTGGGAGCGGGCGGCTACACGGGAAGAAAATACAGCGCCTTTCACGACGGCATGGTATCGCTTGGCGTAACCATCCCGATAGTAAATAACTTAACTATACAGCCGATAGCGATGTACACGTTTCCCATTTCGACCGATGCAAGCAGGATGGTTAACGGCGTTTCGTATAATCCAAACGGCGCGCTTGACCCAACCTTTGTCTATGGCCTTAACCTCACGTATAATTTCTAATAAATAACAGCCCCCCGCCGCATTCTCGGCGGCGGGGGGTGTGTTGAAATATATCTGGGGGGTATGGTACAGTAAAGGCATGAGTGTGATAGCGATACCAAGGTCATTGCGAGAGAAGTCAGGAGATGACGGCGTTGACGGTTTAATTACCGTTATCAATGAGGTAGGGCTGGGGTCTCGTTTGAACATGGCAACTAAAGCCGACCTTAGAGAAGTAAAAGACGATAATAGAGCATTAAGAGACAATATGTCCAAACTTGAAATGAAGCTTGAAGTCAAAATGGAATCGATCATGGCCGAAATCGAGAAATCTAAATTAGATTCCATTAAATGGATGCTCGCCTTCTGGGCAAGTCAAATCGGTATAATGATAGCCGCCTTAAAGTTTTTCATAAAATAATCAATTATGACTGTGTCCACTGACTACATCTTCCGGACGTTCAGTTCTGCGGCACCAGGCATATCCGCCCTCGCAGCATTCGGACTTGCGGGATATGCGCTTGTGTACAATCTCATGGGGACAGAACTAGTTAAAAATGATGCGCTAAAAGATGTTTACGACCCTCTGTTGTCATCATATCACAACACTCTGAGAATAGTCGCCTGGCTTTCAGTTACTGCAATTCTCACTAGCTTAGAACTTATATATCTGAATGGATATGGAACTACTCCAGTCTGGTGTATTGTGATAGTCAGCGTTATCGATTTAATAGCAGTGATAGTCAGCATAGATTTTGTGGTCTCAATCATCGATACCCAAAAAGGAATTAACGGAGCTATTAAGGAGGTACGAGATACTGAAGGGGCTGGCCTTACCATAATTCCGGTGAAAAATTTCTTCGGCAAATGTACATATCTGGAGAAAACCGTACGTGACTTTCTACAAAAAAATAATATGTACAGAGGATTACAACAACTGTTGTCATTTCGTCAAATGATTTATGTGCTTTACAGGAATAAAACTATTGATCGTGAACTCTTAGAAGAGCTTCAGGATATTAACAGATACAGAAATCTCATATTCCGCGGGCTGATGAGCGATGTAACCGTAGATATGATGTCGCTTGTTGTCGATGCAACCTCAAAGGCAGAGCAATGTTTCAATAAATATGACGGGGGAGAGCTAAACTCAACAAAAGAATGAAGGAAGCACAAGAAGGTAAAATAAACATTGTCTCCATTCATCAACTGCATTAAAGGCGCAATTAAAAGTACGAAAATAAAAACAGATGGAGAATATGGAAGAACAAAGACCGTCGCCCGATGCCCTGTTGGCTCAGTTTAAGCAGGAAGAGGCGCGTAAGAGGCAAGGCAATCTGAAAATATTCTTCGGCTCAGCCCCCGGTGTGGGAAAAACCTATGCCATGCTCGAGGCCGCCCGTCAAAAGAAATCCGATGGCATGGACGTTGTCGTTGGAGTAGTGGAGACACACAAACGTGCAGAAACGGAGAAACTCCTTGACGGCCTTGAGGTAATGGGGCGTAAAAGTGTCGATTACCGCGGCTCTGTCTTGTATGAATTTGACATTGACCAGGCCATAAAGCGCAAACCTTCGCTTATACTTGTAGATGAGCTTGCCCACACAAACGCCCCAGACAGCCGCCACAAAAAGAGATGGCAGGATGTGTTCGAACTCCTCGAAGCCGGCATGGACGTTTACTCAACGCTCAACGTCCAGCACGTGGAGAGCCTCAGTGACATCGTTACACAAATTACCGGCATAACGATTAGAGAAACTTTGCCTGATTTAGTTCTTGAGCGGGCCGATGAGATTGCCCTTGTCGATATCACCCCTGATGAGCTTTTACAGAGACTTAAGGATGGGAAGGTATATATGCCTGAGCTGGCAGTGCAGGCAAGTGGGAATTTTTTCAGAAAAGGCAATTTGCTTGCCCTGAGAGAACTTGCGCTTCGAACAACGGCAGGGCGCGTCGATGAACAGATGCAGAGTTACCGCGAGGGAAAGAGCGTCAAAGAAGTGTGGCCTGCCGCCGAGAGGATTTTGGTAAGCATAAGCTCAAATCCACGCTCGATACGCTTGATACGCGCCGCAAAGAGAATGGCGACCGGCCTTAGGGCCGAGTGGATAGCCGTTAATGTGGAAGCGCCGTCAAAAGTAAAACCCACAAAGGCAGATCTCGCAAAACTTGCAGGGCATATTCGTCTGGCCGAAACCCTTGGCGCAGAAACAGTAACTCTCTCGGCTCAGAAGGCCAGTGAGGAAATCCTGCACTATGCAAGAAGCCGCAACGTTACTAAGATAATTATAGGCAAGCCGGCACATCCCCGATGGAAGGACATCCTATTCGGCTCCATGCTCGATGAAATAGTGAGGGGAAGCGGTGATATCGATGTATATGTAATAAGCGGCGATAAGGGGCAGCCAGCGCCGGTACAGGTTATAAAATCAAAAAGAAAGCCACTGGCCATGAGAGATATTACACTCAGCGCCATAACTGTTGCGGTCTGTACGGCTGTTGCCCAATTGTTGGATAGTTATGCGGCTCTGTCCGATATTGCAATGGTCTATTTGCTTGGTGTAGTGTTTACGGCAACTCGTGCAGGGAAAATACCGTCTTTCCTTACTGCGCTTTTTGGAGTGTTGGCGTTCGATTTTTTCTTTGTACCCCCGCGCTATAGCCTTCAGGTAAGCTCTCCAGGTTATCTTTTTACATTTGCCGTAATGTTTTCCATAGCGCTTGTTATAAGCAAACTTACGTCAAAGGTTAAGGCGCAGGCCGATGCCGCCAGGCAGCGTCAGCAAATCACGGCATCGCTTTTCAACCTGAGCCGTAAGCTGGTCAACGAGCAGGACATTGAGCACCTTAGCGCACTGGTCATAAATCATATAGCCGATGCCTTATCCTGCAGGGCAGTTGTGCTTCTGCCCGATGATATGGGAAAACTGGAGGCTAAGGCGGCTGTATCCGATACCTTTGAGCTTGACCAGAAGGAATACGGCGTTGCGAAGTGGTGTTTTGACCATAAGCATCAGGCCGGGTTTTCTACGGATACGCTCTCCGGCGCTAAGGCAATGTATCTGCCTCTTGTTGCGGGAGCTAAGGCCGTAGGGGTAGTTGGAGTGCTTATTGAACCTGCTCAGGAGTATTTTGAACAGGGACAGATTCACATTCTGGAGAGTATTGCAAACCAAACGGCTATGGCCATAGAGCGGATAATGCTTTCAACGGAGGCTCAGCAGGCACTTCTGAAGGCGGAAGCCGAAACCCTGCGCAACACCCTCCTTAGCTCTATATCCCATGACCTGCGCACCCCCCTTGCGGCCATTACGGGTGCCGCCTCCACACTTCTTGAAAAAGACATGGACTTCAATTCTTATGAAAAGCATGAGCTGCTTCAGACCATATATGAGGAGGCCGAACATCTTAACCAGATAATCCGGAATATTCTCAACATGACACGCATAGAGGCCGGTGGTATAACCGTAAAAAAACAGTGGCAGTTCATCGAGGAAATCGTAGGCGCCGCCCTTAACCGCATTTCGGAAAAACTTGGGGACAGACCTGTAGAGATGAGCTTCCCCGAGGATTTGCCGATGCTGCTGTTCGACCCGCTTCTAATTGAACAGGTGCTGATGAATCTCATGGATAACGCCATTAAATATACGCCTCACGATACACCCATAGAGCTTGCGGCAGCAGTCAAGGACGGCGCCGTTGTTATGGAGGTTAAAGACAGAGGCCCTGGACTGACCCCCGGTGAAGAGGAACGAATATTTGATAAGTTTGTACGAAGCTCCTCCAAAGGCGGAGGTATTGGGCTTGGGCTGACAATCTGCCGCGCTATCGTCTCAGCCCATGGCGGAGTAATAAGTGCGCAAAACAGGCAAGGGGGAGGGGCTGTGTTTACATTCTCACTCCCTATCGTAAACCAACCTGACGCCACAGCAGAGCACGCTGGAGTGAGATAAATTGGAAAACGGCCTTATCCTTCTCGTAGAAGATGAAGCTCAAATGCTCCGCTTCCTGCGCATTACAATAAAGGGGCATGGGTACAGACTTATCGAGGCTGAAACTGCAAAGGATGGTTTAATGCAGGCGGCAATGCGCAATCCAGACGCAATATTGCTTGATTTGGGACTTCCCGATATGGATGGCATCGAGGTAATAAAACAGCTTCGCGGCTGGAGTGACGCCTCTGTCATAGTCATATCGGCAAGGGAACAGGAGGAGGACAAGATAAAGGCGCTGGACATGGGGGCTGACGACTATCTGACAAAACCATTCAGTGCCGGTGAGCTGCTTGCCCGCATACGTGTGGCCTTCCGGCATAAGGCTACAGCTGCACAGGGGCAGCACATATTCACCGTTTATGATATGAAGGTTGATCTTTCTACCAGACAGGTTTATATAAAGGACGAGGAAATTCACTTAACGCCAATCGAGTACAACCTTTTGACGGTATTGATAAAAAATGCCGGCAAGGTTGTAACTCATTCTCACCTTCTCAAAGAGGTTTGGGGGGTAAATTACGCAAACCAAACGCAATATCTGAGGGTTTACATGGCGCAGCTTCGCCGCAAGCTCGAATCTAATCCTGCGCGCCCAAAGTTTTTAGTAAATGAACCGGCAATCGGTTACAGGCTGAAATTAACCTGAAACGAAGTTGCGATCTGCGGACAGACTGTGTCACAATAGCCATCAGCTGGAGTACAGAAGCCGCCAACGGGCGGCAGCCCAAATTCAGCGGATAAAACATGTGCGAGAACAGGGGTGAAGGGGGATTATCCCCCTTCGTCGTTAATCATTATACAGACTTATTGACTACTCTCAGGATTTCAGCCACGACAGCGCGGCGTCAAGATCGTTGTGAAACACCTTGTGATTTTTCGACAATATGAAGGCAATCGAGGCAAGAAAGGCTGTTGCCGCACCCGGCACTACCGTAGCACTCTTTTGTACCTTATCTCTTATCTTTGCATCGAATGATTTCATCTCCATAGCCAGTTTCATAGAGGGGGAGTCCATATTTAATGTATTGTATAGAATGCGTGTGCTCTGGGATTTACTTAAAAGGTCTTCAATGCCGGCGGCGGCTTGTTTCACTATTTCCATATCCATCTCGCCTGTATATACCGCTATAATTATCCCATCCTGAAGCGTAACCTCCGCCGAACCTTTCATTGCTTCCCCTCCTTTTTTTTATTACTCCTATCATCCTTAAGCAGATCAATCGGCTCATTGGCTTTATCATTAGCCGCAGGTGCGGCTTTTACATTATTCTTAAGCATATCAGCCGGCGCATTGGCCTTATTATTTTTATCGATTGCAGTTTTTATATTCTTATTCAGTATATCGGTCTGAAAACTTGCGTTATCGCCCTTGTTAGCGGCAGGCGCAACTATCTCGGCAGGCGCAGCCTTTATGTTCTTCTTAATTATATCGGCCTTTACATTGGCAGGGTTCGTCGAATATACCAGAATAGTTATCCTTCGGTTTCTCGGGTCGTTGGGATTTTCTTTGATCAGAGGTTCGGTCGAGGCAAATCCTGCCACCCTCGATAAGTTATTAGGGTCAATGCCGTCGTACTCGAGTTCCCGCCGGGCAGCCGATGCCCTGTCGGTTGAGAGTTCCCAGTTTGTATATTTACTGCCAGCATAACCCAGTGCGTCCGTATGGCCCTCTATCGAGAGCTTTACGTCTCGCAGTGTCAGGAGATCTGTCGTTATAATCTTCAGTATCTTCTTAGCGTCAGGCATCAGCTCAGGGCTTCCAAGGGCAAACATGGGTTTGCCGGCCTTGTCAACAATCTGGATTCTCACGCCGCCCTCGATAACATCTACCAGTACCTGATCTTTTAATTCGGAGCTTTTGTCCCCTATTTCTAATTTAAGTTTCTCCCCTATGTCTCTTTTCAGCTTCTCCTTGAACCTTTCGGCGTTGATGGACTCCGCGGGCGCTGCGTTTGCGGCCATGGCTTCTTTGATTTTTTCCTCTACGTTGCCCTTCTCCTTTTTCAGTTTCTCCAGGAGTTCTTCAAGTTTTTCCGCTTGAGCAGGCATAGCAAGCTTGAGTTCCTGTTCCGTTGCCTCTATCTCTTTTTTCAGCTTTTCAGCAATCGCTTTGAGCTTTTTGACCTCTTCCGCCTCCGCGGGAGAGGCGCCTTCGACCTTTTCCTCTACCTCCCTCGGGGATGATGTGACATTTGAGTCAACCACATCCTTACCCCTTCCTATAAAATACATGGACATGGCGCTAAACATGCTCAAATTTTTAAAATACGTCGAAAGCTGCAACTTTTTCGATGCGGAGGTCATATTAAGCAGCCACATCAGGAGGAAAAAGGCCATCATCGCGGTAACAAAATCCGCGTAAGCCACCTTCCACGAGCCGCCATGTCCGCCGCCATGCCCGGCCTTCTTCTTTCGCTTTATTATTATGTTTTGTCCTTTCATTTTCTAATCATTTCCTGACGGCGTTCTCAAGCTCGGAAAATGTCGGCCTGTCGTGCCCTGGAATTGCCCTCCTGCCGGACTCTACCGCTATCTGAGGCGCTGCCCCGCCCACGAAGGCCACTAGCGCAGTCTTTATTACGTAAAATATAATTTCCCCTTCTTTTGCCTTCAACTCAAGGTTCGTCGCTATCGGCCCGACAAATCCATAACACAACAGCACGCCCAAAAACGTCCCCACAAGGGCCGACCCTATGCAGTGTCCCAAAATAGCGGGAGGTTCCGATATCTTCTCCATCGTCAACACCACGCCAAGCACCGCCGCCACTATTCCAAAGCCGGGCAAGGCGTCCCCCATCTTT
Organism: Nitrospirota bacterium; assembly: GCA_015233015.1. Taxonomy (GTDB): domain Bacteria; phylum Nitrospirota; class Thermodesulfovibrionia; order Thermodesulfovibrionales; family Magnetobacteriaceae; genus Magnetominusculus. Next base: position 12,562 of record JADFYO010000029.1, read on the forward strand.
TGAAGTGCCATAGCCGGAAGTATTTCCTCGTTCGCGTTGGCTTCAATGTCTATGTCCAGTAAATCCGCCAGCTCATGGGGCGGCATATTGGTAGTTATAATAACCTTTAGATTATCGCAAATAAACCGCATCGCGTGATGGTTCGATATTACGCTCTTGTACTTTGAGAACATGGGGCTTTTATTCGGCTCTTCCACATCCGCCTCGATAGATATCAGACCTTCTTTTCTCACCTTGGAAAACACAATAGAGAGCAAAGCAAGCATCTCTAAATAATCCTGTTTTGTATGCCCTCCCTCTTTCAATATCGATGTAACGTTTGATATTACTCCTTTAACCACCTTCATCGGCGACCCAACAACCAGCGACCCGAATGCCGAGCCGAATATTATCAAAAGCTCCGGGGGATTTAACAGGAGCGCAACATTGCCCTCCTCAATCAGATACCCTCCAAGTATGGCCCCTATCACCATGAGCATTCCTATTATTACTGTCATGTCAGATATACCGCCGTAATATTATTATTTTCTTTCATGGTCAGCACCCTTGTCCTTGTAGAAATGATCACGTTGTTTTCTCAGCATCTCACGCTGTCTGTTTAAGGTATATCGAATTATCTCGTCCCTTACGTCTTCCCCGACATTGATGAAAGTAATCGATACCTCGCAATCGCCGGCATCGAGAGCTGCCGACATTATGACATTTCCATAAACAATAAGGCCAACCGGGGGCGACGACGGCAGCAGCATCTTTACTTCGACCAGATCTCCTTTCTCAAACTGGCAGGGGTATGACAGGCGCACTCCGGAGGCGCTTATGTTGACCTCCTTCTCCTCGGCGTCCACCAGTCCTTCCTTCTCCAACGACAGCTTATCCAATATCAAACCCAGCTTCATATCTATATCGAGCAGCATCTTCCACAACACAGGGCTTACTGTCTCGTCCGGGATATCCACGCTATAGCTTCTCAAATTCGACATCTCTTTGCCAAACTCCGAGATAATCTTGGATTTTTTATTAGGACTTATAGCTTTGAGTTTTTTCACAACTATCGTCAGACAATCGTCCACCCGGAAAAAATCACGCTGTTCGGTACCAAGCCAGCGCAAATGCACATATTTGCCCTCTATAGAGGAGACTTCTGTGTAGTAATCCGCCGCATCGGTCGATACCATAATGTGCTGTCCTTTTCTGAATTGTCCGGCGGTCACATCATCGACGTATAAGACCACAGCGTCCCCTTCTACCGAAAATATGGAGGTTTCGTACCGCTCAATCTTTGGTATTAACTTGCATGTTACAGCGTCACCTTTTGTCAGCAACACACCCTCCTGAATCTCCCGGTCTGAATCTGCACAGCCCACACACTACGGGACACCTATGTACATTAACAAAAGACTAACCTGAGTGTCAAGATTTTTACATGAGGCAATACGCAATAAATTAAACTCAGGAAATCAAACTCCGGCGGCAGCTGTATTGTTATCTCAATTGCTTTGACGCATCCAGTTAAGCAGGCCCTTTGCCATTTTGTGTGTAAAGGTACCCTCTTTGATGTATTTTTTAAGGAATAACCTCGTTTTTGAGACAGGGGCGGCATTGTTTGAATTGTTGTTATAGCTTTCGTATATCGATTTGATAGCCCATGTCATTTCCTTAAGGTGGTCAATGGCGGGATGAATCTCCGGTCCATAAACTGATTTTATTGTATTTGTGATAAGTTCATAGCACTCGAGGTGTGCGTTTAAGGGGTCCTTGAGAATTGTATTGCAACCGTGAAGCCTGTATGAAAGCAGTTTTTCATTTATTAAAAAATTACATCCTTTTTCGTTATATTTCAACGCCCTGACTGCGAAATCGTAATCGAGTATGTACCTTAGGTTATCAAAAGGGCCGATTTCGTTTGTTAAACCGGCCTTGAAAAAGAAGTTGGAGGTGCTTATCGTATAATTTCCCCCTAATATGGCCTTTAACGGGGATGCGGCCTGAAGGTAACCGTTTTTTAATTTGTTATACCACTTGAGCCAATGGTGTTCGGGGTCGTTCACGGGGTTCGAATGGCTGTCGATGAGCGTCAAGTCAGTTGTCTGGAAGATATAACCGCCCTCTTTTGCCGTGGTCAACATCCTGTCGAGGCGTTTTATATGATATGCGTCGTCGGAATTTATTATAGATATGTAATTGCCTGCCGCCAAAGAAACGCCGCGGTTAATGGCGGCATGTGAGCCGCCGTTTTCCTGAAAATAGTATTTAATTCGCGGGTCTTTGTACTTTTTTATGACCTTCTCGGTTGCATCCGTCGAGCCGTCGTTTATTATTATAAACTCAAAATCGGTAAAGGTCTGATTCAGGACGCTCTCTATCGCCTCACCCACGTAAAGTTCATGGTTATAAGCGGGCATCACAACGCTTATCTCCGGTTTTATCATCCTGTCCGCCTCGCCTTAAAAAAGCAGCATTCCCCTTTCGGATTTTTGCGTCTATATACGCTTTTCTGATATAATTTCATCCATTAGTCCTTAGTAAGCTGAATGTGAATTATAGAAAAGTATGCTCTTTTTGTCAAGATATTTTATGCCCATAAAGATTTATAATAACGATTGTGAACCCCTTAACCATATTTAAGCGTTATGCGAAGAGGAAACTACGGCCTTTTTATATAAAAGCCGCCAATTTTTTTTTAGAAGAGAAGGCATACCGCGCCTGGATGCACACTAATGAACCTGATGCTGCCGCCCGTGGCGCTCAACGTACTCACAAGTTTGACAATATGCCTTATTTCGCTGTCGTATGTGTTATAAACAGTGCGTCTAGCGTACAAATACCGGCAATTATTGCCTCGGTCCGGGGGCAGACATACAACAGGTGGCGGTTATATCTCCTCTGCCGCACTTCTGAAGATGCGCGAAAATACCTTGAAGCCGAAGGAAACATAGAGATCCTCGATAGTTCTTTGCCTCTGAATGAGATACGCGGCCTTGTCGAAGGTGATTATATTGTGTCGATGGGGCAAAACACAATCCTTTGCCCATTTGCGCTATATGAAATAACCGCTTCGATAAATGCCAATCGGGAGGGGAAGTTATTCTATTCGGACGAAGACACTATGATTGGCGGCAAACGGGCTTCCCCTCATTTTAAGCCGGACTGCTCGCCGGATACACTGAGAAGTTTTAACTATATCGGGGGCTTGCTGGTAATAAAACGGGAAGCTTATGAGAAAAATCTCTCACTGTCAGACAGATATGCCCTCGCACTTAAATATATTCAAAAGACGGGTGCTCTCGTTCACATTCCAAAGGTGCTTTTCCATACCGCAGGCAAAGGGGATAACACGCTGCCCTCGGCAGAAAAGGGCGCACTCGCCGCCCATCTGGCCGAGTGTGGAGTTGCCGCGGAGATTGAACAGCGCCTTCCCGGTCTGTTTAATATTATATACGAAATAAAAGACAGCCCCCGCGTTTCTATAATTATTCCAAACAGGGACAACGCCGCACTGCTTGCGAAGTGTGTGAAGTCTGTTATGACAGCGGCTTATGATAACTATGAAATAGTAATTGTCGAAAATGGAAGTACCCGGGGGGACACGTTCACACTTTATGATACGCTTGGAAAGGACGATAGAATAAAGATAATCGGCTGGCAGGGGAGGTTTAATTATCCTAAGATAAATAACTATGCCGCCCGGTACTCCTGCGGGTCGGTGCTGCTGTTTTTAAATAACGATATAGAGGCGGTAAATGCCGACTGGCTGGTAAACATGCTCCGCCATGCCGTAAGGAAAGATGTGGGCGCTGTTGGGGCCAAGTTATACTATCCTGACGGCACTATCCAGCATGGTGGTATTGTGGTAGGTGTGGGGGGCATTGCGGTAGAGTATCACAAGGGATTTGACGGGCGGAGCGCCGGGTACTTTAACAGGCTTTCAATAGTACATAACGTTGCCGCGGTTACGGGGGCCTGTATGATGTTAAAGCGGGAGTTGTTTGACAAGGCAAGCGGCTTTGACGAGCGGTACGCACTTGCCTATAACGATGTGGACTTGTGTCTGAGATTAATGGAACTGGGGTATCCTGCGGTGTGGACGCCGTATTCGGAACTCATTCACTACGAATCAAGAACAAGGGGATATGAAATCACGCGGGCACAGAGGCAAAGGCTGAATGATGAGTCCGAAATATTCACAAAGAGATGGCGGCACATACTCGATAAAGGCGACCCGTTTTATAACCCTAATCTATCGCATAAAAAAGGGGACTTCACGCTGGAATAATCAAGCCATGTTGCCCCGTCGGGGAAGCACTACCAAAATGCGTTCAAAGAAGTAAGCAAACTTGAATCATCCTGAAACAAAAGAATCATCCTGAGCTTGTCGAAGGTGAGCTCCTATCTGGGGTCTGTTAACTAAACTGTGTCAGGCCCGATTTTAGCCCTTAACTCACCTTCGACAGTCGTAATTAAACAAGGCTAAAATACAGCGTAATAACAAGCAGTTACAGGATATATCAAAAAAGGCGTGTGCCTACGCTTTTGAACTTTTTTGGGCTTTTTTGATGCCTATCCCTACATTCTATGCGGGTCTTTGATGATTTATTTGTCTATGACTGTCGAAGGTGAGGTTACGGTTATTATGCTTGAGTATTATTTATCGAAAAGAGTGCCGGAGCTGGCTAAAGAAATAAATCGGGAGCAAACCCCTGCCTCTGCTAAACCCTATGCAGTCCCCGACTTCCCAATCTCAATTCCAATTGAGAAAAATTAAGGAGCCACCCCGGGCCGGTTACGGAGAGACTGCTCCCATTGCCCTGATATTACCTAAAAATATGTCTGATTATAAATAATAAAATGGAAATCATTATAGCCCCTGAAATGAAAAGCACTATACACCCTATCCCCATCCCAACAGTAGGGTCACGTGGGTTAGGGGTATGTGAGTTAGGGTCATGTGAGTCGCGTGATTGATTTATGTCGCCCATGCCGTTAACATTCCTCTTTCATCTGGGTTTGAAGCGCTGACCAACCCTCTATCGATATTAGTGATTGCCCACTCACTAAAACGTCAAAATCCCGACATATTCTTTACGCAGGTGCGTTATTAACGTAAAGCCATGCCTCGCTCAAATTATATTGTTGTTTAAAATAACTCTTCGTATATCCCTTGTCTTACCTTTGCCGGTTAAAATCAGGTACTTAATATCGTTTATGCCGCTGCCCTCCGATGGTAATGGTTCTTTTTCTGATTCCACGTCCAGATCGTCACAGCATTGCTCTGCCCAGCGCATTATAATACCCTCCTTTATCATAATAATCCCTCGAAATCAGGCACACTCTCAAGCATTCCTGCCCTGTTTTGTCCTGTTATAATATAGCACAAATCGTGCCACCAACAGCCATTCTAAATTCTAATCAGTGATCAACCAAACACAGCGTCAACCACATAATACACGCCGCTCGATACAATGCTGCCAACAGTGGACGATAGAAGCATCGCAAGCCCCCGGCTGAATCCGTTTCGTGCAAAAATAACGTTAAGCCATATGAACACCGCCGAACCGGTTATAAAAGATACAATTAAGGCCGTCATAGACATAACCGCGGTCTCCTTACGTGTTAATATGGGACATCTGTAAACCGTTTAATCCTTGACAGCCTCTTTCATAATTATGCTACCATAAAGAACAGAAGTAATCATAGAGCGAAACGGGCAGCCGGTGAAGCAATCTGATGCCGGACAGCACAGAGAGAGGGGGTGTGTTACTTGGAAGAATTATTCGTCGATGTCTTATATTCGATAATCCCCCTGGTGGAGTTCAGAAACACGCCAAGCGTAAGGTTTCACATGCTCCCGGGAAATATAATCCCCCGCATAGACTCGGTGGACAGGGTCGAACACGGCCCAAACGCGATTTCACCAACCATAAAAGGGGGTTCAGGGCGGTATTGGTATTATCACAAGGCGCAAACAGATAATCTTCTCGTCTTCCTCGGCTCAAGGATTACAGAGCTTTATACACCAAAACATGGAAAGATAGAAACCATAGAAGTAACGGCTGAGTGGGTCAGGCGCAACGGTGAACTGGTTATAGAAGCCCCTGCGATACTCTCATGGCCGCCCGGCGTGTTTCACAGGGTGTCAAGTGGACAAGAGGGGTCGCTTTCATTAAATTTCGCGGTACACAACCCTGGGTTTTCCCTCGAGGACAACTTCGACATTTACGAAGTTGACACGGAAACCGGGCAGTATAGTATCGTCAGGCATGGTTTTTTAGACCAGAAGTAATCGGTAAAATTGCTTTTACCCCTTTTCTCTTCTCTATATCGGGGTTAGGGTAGGAAGCCGCCGTTAAGCCATTAAGAGATAATGTTGCCTTCTGAGGGAGAACATGATGATGAAAAATCTAAAAATAGGAACCCGCATCACCATAGGATATCTGATCTTATTACTTATTTTTCTGCTGTTGTCCTTATTTTCGATAAGCAAAATAGACTATTCGGCTGATCAGACAAAGCAGATGTATGAACATCCTTACATTGTAAGAAGCAAACTACAATCTATTGGTGAGCATAGTTTCAGAATCAGATTTTTACTGAGAAGGGCATATGAAACGGCTAATAACGATGAAATCGTAGAAATGAAAACACAGGTAGCGTCTCTTAAACCTAAAATAATAGAAGATCTGGCAGTCGTAGCAAATAGATATTTGGGCGATAAGAATTTAATAAAACAAATTAGTAGTAATTTTGACAGATATTCTTCACTTTACGATGATTATTTTGATCTGCTTCTACAGGGGAAAAAGCCTGAGGCTATTCATTTGTTAGATAGTAAAATGTATGGTTATGCCGAAGAAAATGAAAAGCTTCTAGGGGACGCGACCACCTTTGCCTCTGACAAGGCGGCCTCGTTATATGAAATCGCTCTGAAATCGAACGCTGATTCCAAGCGTATCCTATATTCTCTTTTAGGAATATCAATTCTTTTAAGCGCTGCATTGTCGTTTGTCTTTACACGAACCATAACCGTTCCGGTTTCGAGGTTATTGGATGTAACAAAAGAAATAAGTTCGGGAAATCTCGATGTCACCATAGACGTCTCGGCAAAGGATGAAGTTGGCATGTTGTCTAAATCGTTTCTTCAAATGGTAGGGACCTTGCGTAATAATCTATCGGCAAGAGATATAGAGGATTGGAAGAAATCTGGTTCCGCCCAAATAAACGGGATAACGCGTGGAGAGAAGGATATTATCACCCTCTCACAGAACCTGATAAAGTCAGTCTCCGAATACATGAGTGCGCATATAGGGGCGATTTACCTGGTTCATGGACAAGACACCTTGAAGCTGATGGGTACATACGCATACAGCAAGCGCAAGAATCTTTCCAACGAGTATGCCTTTGGCGATGGCCTGATAGGGCAGGCGGCGCTTGAAAAGCAAAGTATTTTGTTGACCGAGGTACCGGCAGATTATATAAAGATAACTTCGGGACTGGGTGAGGCAGCGCCTTTAAGCATATTAGTTACGCCGTTTATGTACAACGGCGAGGTAAAAGGCGTTATTGAGCTGGGGTCGTTTGCCGCGTTTGCAGAGCATCAGCTTGAATTTATGACAGCTGTTGCGGATGGAATTGCCATAGCCTTCAGCGTCGCGCAGTCTCGTGAAACAATGCGAGGGCTCCTGGAGGAAACCCAAAACCAGGCTGAAGAACTTCGAACGCAGCAGGAGGAGTTAAGGGCAAATAACGAAACATTGGCAAGTCAGACGAAGATACTGAAAGTGTCCGAAAGCAAGCTTCAGGAACAACGGGAGGAACTCAGGCAGGCAAACGAGGAGCTTGAGGAACACGCGAAACTGATGGAAAAACAACGGGACGAGATAAAGAAAACAAACATGGAGCTTGAGAGAAATCAGAAGTTTAACCTTCAAAAGACCAGAGAACTCGAAATAACGAGCAAGTATAAGTCTGAATTTATGGCAAATATGTCGCACGAGTTAAGAACCCCGCTCAACAGTATACTCCTGCTGTCTAAATTTCTCTCGGAAAACAAAGACGGCAACCTCACGCTAAAACAAATGGAGTGTGCCGGTACGGTTTACTCATCCGGCAAGGACCTGCTTGCCCTTATAAACGATATCTTAGACCTTTCAAAGGTCGAGGCCGGCAAGGTGGAATTACACGTCGAGGCAATGGGAACTGACAGTCTGAAGACATTCATAGAGAACAATTTTTTACCTCTTACCGAGGAAAAGAAGCTGGCACTGCAAGTGGCAATATCGGAAAACGCGCCGGAAAATATTCATACCGACATACAAAAAATGGAGCAAATAATCCGGAACCTGCTGTCAAACGCTATAAAATTCACTGATAAGGGCGCTATAACGGTAACAATAGACCGGGTTGCTAAAGTACCCTACGGCAGCGGATTATCTGTCTCCGTCTCCGACACAGGCATAGGCATCCAGGAGGACAAGCTGGGAGTTATTTTCGAGGCATTCAAACAAGCCGATGGAACGACGAGCAGAAAGTATGGAGGCACAGGACTTGGCCTGACAATATCCAAAGAACTCGTAAAACTGCTGAAGGGCGAGATAGTGGTCAAAAGCGAGCTTGGCTCCGGTAGTACCTTTACCATACTCATTCCAGATTTAAAAGACATTGCCCCTATGGAAGATACCCCAAAGGAAATGGAAAACGCTAAGGCGACGGAGGACGACAGAGAGGGGCTTACACCGGGAGAGAAATCGATTTTGATAATAGAAGACGATGCGGCCTTTGCAAAGGTATTGCAGGATATAAGCAGGGAGAGAGGTTATAAGGGTATCGTAGTTCACAACGGCACGGACGGCATAGACTGCGCGCGTAAATATCAGCCGAAAGCGATAATATTAGACATGGGCCTGCCTGATATTGACGGTTGGGTGGTGATTGAGCGGTTGAAGCAATCCCCGGAGACGCGCAACATTCCAGTTCATATAATTTCGGCGTCGGAGAAAGACATAGACGTTCTGAAATCAGGCAGTGTCGGGTATTTAACGAAACCGGTTAATATGGAAAAAATCGAGGAGGCCTTCAACAGACTGGAAAGTATATTTTCAGCGGGGAAAAAGAAAATCATGGCGGTTAACATGGATGCTAAACAGGCATCGATGCTTAATGAACTATTAAAAAACACGGGCATTGAAGTCGATTACGTATCGGCAAAGAAGGCGCAAACAGATATAGAGTCACACCAGTACGATTGCATCGTAATGAATATTCCAGGAAGCGAACCTGTCTGTTTTGCTTTCCTCGATAAAATAAAAAACACCGAGCATATAAGCGGTACACCGGTAATAATATATAACATCAGGCAGTTAAGCGTTGGGGATGAGATAAGGCTGAGTATGTATGCCCAGAGGATAGTGCTTAAAGCGGTGAAATCACCGGAGAGGCTGCTTAACGAAATAGTGCTGTTTTCACATATTATCGAATCGCAATTACCGCTGGAAAAGCAGAATATCCTTAAACATGTATATGATAACGAGCATATATTCAAGGGCAAAAATATACTGATAGTCGATGATGACTCAAGAAATGTCTTTGCCCTGACCAGCGTACTGCAGGACAAGGGGATGAACGTACTCGTGGCGGGAAACGGAGTGGAGTGTATCAAAATATTAAATCAAAACGACTCCATAGACATTGTGTTGATGGATATAATGATGCCTGAGATGAATGGATACGAGGCGATAAAACAGGCAAGAAAAATAAGGCATTACAGGGATATACCGATAATAGCGCTAACGGCGAAGGCAATGAAAGAAGACAGGATAAAGTGCGTTGAGGCAGGGGCAAACGATTACCTGTCCAAACCTATAGACAAGGACAGGCTCATGTCCCTTCTTCGGATTTGGCTATATCAGTAGATTAGGAGACCAGGGTGGATTACTACGATAACGAAGACAATGAGAACCTGGAGATAATGCTCCTGCTTGAGGCGATGAATGCAAAATATGGATATGATTTCAGAAATTACGCGAAGGCCTCGATAAAAAGAAGAATAAGGCACAGGATGTCAATTGCCGGAATTAAAAAGATAACGGAAGTAATCGAAAGGGTAATCTATGACAGGGAGTTTTTTATAGAACTGCTCGGTGATTTTTCGATAAGCACGACGGAGATGTTCAGGGACCCCTCTTTTTTTCAGGCACTGAGAAAGAGTATTTTCCCCGCGTTACAGCACCTGCCGTTTATAAAGATATGGGTGGCGGGCTGCTCCACCGGCGAAGAGGTCTATTCCATCGCGATAATGTTAAAAGAGGAAAACCTTTCAGATAAAACCATGATTTACGCAACCGACTACAGCGATAAATCTCTAAGTGCCGCAAAAGAAGGCGTCTTTAGTATAAAATCGGTAAAACAATATGCCTCCAACTACAACGACGCAGGAGGAATCCAATCATTCAGCAATTATTTCACGGCAAAAGGCGATGTGGCAGTTATTGACAAGTCGCTAAGACACAACGTAGTATTTTCAATCCATAACCTCGCATCGGACGGTGTATTCGGGGAGATGAACATTATTTTATGCAGAAATGTATTGATATATTTCAACAGAGAGCTTCAGAACAAGGTGTTTGATTTATTTACCAAATCACTGGAAGAGGGAGGGTTTCTTTGTCTCGGCTCAAAAGAGACTATCAGGCTCTCACCCTTTTCCGGCAATTATGACGAGGTTCTGAACGACGAAAAGATATACAAGAGAAACACCAGACCGGTCTCCTATTCGCAGAAAATCGATAACAACCCTGTGGTTACGCCTGAGTTTGTTACAAAGGGCGGGGAGTTGATAAGGGCAATGAAATCAAAAATAGAAGAGCTGGACTGTCTGATTAGCGGCGTCCAGGGTAAAGGCGGGGTATGAGGCGATATGAGGCTGTTGTGATAGGGGCGTCTGCCGGTGGTTTGGATGCACTTAAGACACTACTTACACACCTGCCGAATGATTTTTCACTACCTATAGCTGTGGTGTTACACCTGCATCGAAATACAAAGGGCGAGTTGATTAATGTTTTGCAAAAGGGTACCAGATTAAACGTCAACTATGCACAGGACAAAAAAAGAATCCAAAAGGGATATTTATACATAGCGCCGCCGGATTATCATCTTTTGATAGAAGACGACAAGACATTGTCGCTATCGGTGGATGAACCTGTGAATTACTCCCGCCCGTCGATAGACGTTCTTTTTGAAAGCGCCTCGGACGCTTTTCGTGAGCATGTTATTGGAATAATATTGACCGGAGCAAACAGGGATGGAAGCATGGGGTTAAAGAGGATAAAGGAACGCGGAGGTACGGCGATAGTGGAAAATCCTCAAAGCGCGGAATATTCTGAAATGCCTTTGGCCGCAATAGCAGAAACGCAATCCGACTACATTTTAGACGTCGATGAGATAGCGCGTAAAATCTATGAACTCTTGGGGGGGGAGAAGTGCAAAACATTTTAATAGTTGACGACAGGCCAGAGAACCTTCTGGTACTGGAAACCATACTTACTCAACTGCCGGACGTAAATATCGTAAAGGCTCTAAGCGGCAAAGACGCATTGTGGAGTGTCCTGCGCGATGATGTTGCGTTAGTTATTCTGGATGTGCAGATGCCTGAAATGGACGGTTTTGAGACGGCAGCCCTAATCAGAAGTAATAACAAAACCAAAGAGATCCCAATAATTTTCATAAGCGCCGTAAGCACAGACGAGAAATATATTTTTAAAGGGTATGTAGCCGGTGCTGTAGATTATCTGGTAAAACCAATAAACGATGAGATCTTAAAAAGCAAGGTAAACGCGTTTCTGGCCATTCACAAACAAAAGCAGTTAATCAGGGAACAATCGGAGCAACTGAGTAAGGTAAACGAATATCTGGAAAAAGAAATCAAGATTATCTTTGAGCAAGCGCCGATTGGAATTGCCGTAATGGAGTCAGAGACAGGCAGATTTGTTAAGATTAACCAGACATTCTGCGATATTCTTGGATATTCTCATGAGGGGATATTAACGAGCACATGTTATGAAGTTACACATCCCGACGATCTTGAGCAGTTCATGTTTGGATTAAAACGTTTATCCAGCGGCGCTATTTCGGTTTTAAGCATGGAGAAACGATGTGTTCGTAAGGATTCAACCATAGTATGGGCAAACTTTAAATGTATCCCCTTGTTGATAGGGGCATGCCAGCTGCCGCTTAATCTAATCATAATTGAAGACATAACAGAGAAGAAACGCCTGACAGAGCAATTACAAAACGTAAATACCAATCTTGGAAAGATGGTAACAGAGGAAATCAGGAAAAGGCAGCAACAGGAGCAAATGCTTATTCAACAGTCCAAGATGGCGGCAATGGGTGAGATGGTAGGATTAATCGCCCACCAATGGAGGCAGCCTCTGAACGCTATAGGATTAAACGTGCAGGATTTGAGAGATGCTTATAATCACGGAGAACTCAACGAGAATTCTATTAAAGATATTGTCGATACGACAATGGGTCAAGTTTCCTTTATGTCAAAAACAATAGACGATTTTAGAAACTTCTTCAAGCCGTCAAAGAAAAAAAAACAATTCGATGTTAAAACCGCCATCGAAGAGCTGCTCTCGATGTTCGAACAATTATTCAGGACAAGCGATGTATCTATTTCTGTAAGAACAGGGCAAGATACAATATTATCCACGCAGGGATACCCCAATGAGTTTAAACAGGTGATTCTCAACATTCTGAATAACTCAAAAGATGCTATCACTTCAAAAAAAGACACCCACACCAGGGCATATGGGCTGATAGAAATAACAATTCGCAACAATGCAGAAAGGGATAAAATAATAATTTCTATAAGAGACAACGGCGGCGGTATTCCAGAACAGGTGATAGCGAGAATATTTGAACCCTACTATACGACAAAGGGAGAAACGGGTACCGGAATTGGGCTATATATGTCAAAAACCATAATCGAAACGAATATGGGCGGCAGCCTTACGGTCAGAAATGTCGATGACGGGGCTGAGTTTGTAATAATATTAGATATAACAGGTTAAGGCGATGGAGACTGTTTAACAAACTGTGTCAATCCTAAAAAAGCGAAGGGAAGAGCGGCGGTACTATGGTATGAGTTTGTATCGCCTGCGGACTAACGGCTATCCCCTCTCGCTCTGGTAGCCTACACTTAGACGGGCATGTCAAGTTTGCAAAGGTGCAACCTGCTTCACGTTGTTACGCCCCTTCGTCTTTAATCCTTTTTGTCCGGCGTTACTACTTCTTTAACTCATTTAAGGTCTTTTCTATATTGACTATCAAATCTTTCTTTTCCAGAGGTGCCTTTAATAATACGATATTTAAAAGGATTCGCTGGTCGTAAGGCTTCCCGAATTTCATAGACAGCACGGCTAAATTATATACATCGTCAAACGATAACTTCTCCGAAAACACATCGACCGCTTTTTTCAGGGCATCATATGCCTTTCTTTCCTGCTTCATGTTCAAATAGCACATGTATAGCTGGTGGTAAATTCCCTTTTTCTCGGCATCGCTGGCCTTATCGAAGGAAATATTCAATACTTCAACCGCCTCTTCATATTTATGAAGCCGGCTGAGCATATCCGCTTTTATGTTATAGGCAGTCGGGATTTCAGGATAAAATTTAATAGCTGCGTCTATAAATGGCAATGCCTGTTCATATTCTCCTTTCATGACATATATGCGTGCCAAAGACTGGGTGACAAGAAGGCTGGGATAGATATCGAAAATCCCCCGTGCCTCTCTGATATACTCGTCGCTCTTGCCGGCAGGGGTTTGGTCCGTCAGCTCAATTCTGAGCGCGAATGGATTGATTTCTCTGATTTCATATTTGGCGGCAATATCGGGATAGATAAGTTTATTTACATACAACACTTCGGCGTCGTCAAAAAAGATAAGTGTATAATTGGTATAATGTTTGCTGAAATCGCCCAATGAACTATACGTAATTGGTATGGTTATAAAAGCCGGATTGTATTTATTAATGACATTTCTCAGCACTATCTCTTCCTTGAATACACGTAATGAAGCAAACATATCATAGTCCGTAAATAAATGAGGGACTTCCATATCCATAAAGATTTTATACTTTGGATAAAGCATCCACTGCAGGTATCCTCCATTATTATGGGTGTTCAGGATATTTCCGCCAGCGTCCAATCCTAAGAGAAACTGTGTGACGCCGCGCGGCATAGTTGACGGCAGTCTTTTCATGTCTGTCAGGGCATTATTGAGAGTGAGCACCGCTATTAAAATAAATACGGTATTGACAACCCCCTTTGTTTTATCTGCTTTAAATAAATTCTCAAAGGGATCGGCCTTTGCGATACAAGGCAGGGCAAGCAGCACAAATTCATTAAAAAATCGTAACCCCCGAAACAATAAAAAAGCCCCTCCAATAAACAAAATCGCTTGGCTTAACTTGATAGTTTTATTTAAGACACTCTGAGAAAAGGCAAGGAAGGCCATCAACACTAAAACACTGCCAAACATCCTGATATCATGGCTGAGGGGCGAGACAACAAACGCAAACAGCTCGGCAAATGAAAATGGCCTCAGTTCTTTGATATATATTGACGCATAATCGGTTGGAATGAAAGGCACTTTAAGAAGGCCGGGGCCGTTTGGAGTAAAAAATATCATCGCCGCCGAGATTACAAGCGATATTATTAAAACCGTATTTTTTTCATTATTATTGCCAGCCCGTGGCCGTATTCGAAGCAACAATGCCTCAGCTGAGTAAGCCGCTATTATCAGCAGCATAACAGGATACTCTATGCCATGCACATTAGACCATATCAGCGCTAACACAGGCAGGACAAACGCCTTTCGGGGGTGAAATTCAATAATGTATATGAAGGCCGCTATTATGGTATAAGTAAACACATGCGGCCTTAGATTTGAGTATCTGTCAATTAATCCTATGGCATAGAGAATGATTATAAATGCGATATAGGGAATATTTTGTCTTTGTTTTTTGTATAGAAACGAGAGAATAATTGACAATATTAAGATATAGAACGCCGTCCTGAAAACGATAAGCCCGAGGTCGCCGTAGGAAGAGTATATCTTATAGACTATAACCTGAAACAGCCAGAAGTAATTGCTGCGGTCTCTCTCCGGTTGTATGAAAGAGAAAAAGCTGCTGTATGCCGGGCTTGCATTTGTCGAGAAATACCTTCCCCCGCTTAAATGGTACCACAGGTCTGTGTCTCCCACAAAAAGCGGGATAGACGCGAACATATAAATTGCGGCGATTAACAGAACAACTATTATCATTACATTGTAATAATTGCTCTTATTAATCGCCGTTACCTGTTTTTGGCTCATCTATCGGTTTACGAAGGCTCGTCTGCCTCTCTGTTTACAATCCGGGGAGTTATGAATATCAGGTACTCGCTAAGGGTTCTCTGATAGGTCTCGGTCTTAAACAGCCATCCCAGTACCGGAATGTCTTTCAGAAGTGGAAGGCCCTCCTCGCCCGACGTCTCTTTCCATTTGAAAACACCACCCAATACGAGGGTTTCGCCGTCTTTTACCAATACCTTCGTATCTTCTGAAACCTTTGATGTCTGCGGGGCTGAGCTTCCACCGATTGTGACTGAGCTTTCGAAGTCCTCCTTGCCTATGGTCAACTGTAATATAATCGAATTGTCGGGGGTAATCTGCGGCGTAACGGATATGCTTATCGTTACGTCTTTGAAATCTGCCGAGATTTCACCCTGAGCGTTCATCTTAGGATAAGGAATGCTCTCACCC
The DNA here is from genome assembly GCA_015233015.1 of Nitrospirota bacterium. Lineage (GTDB taxonomy): Bacteria > Nitrospirota > Thermodesulfovibrionia > Thermodesulfovibrionales > Magnetobacteriaceae > Magnetominusculus. The sequence goes on from JADFYO010000029.1 coordinate 28,366, forward strand.
TGAGATATGGAGGCCTTTTGGAGATTTAACGTGAGCAGGCGCGGGTTCGTGAGGATTTTCCCCTGATTGGTCGATTCCAGCGCATTGAGTTTCAGGTCAAGTGACGCGGTCTGGGCGGAATTTATAAACCCGAGTGCAACGCCGCCGCTTAACCCGGATACTACCGTAGGTAAAGTGCCCAGATATGTATTGCCGGTCAGCGTGCCCTCTGCTGCCCCAACGCCAAGCCCGCTTGCCTTGCTTGAGCTGACTGCCTTATTATTATATCCCAGCACACCCCAGTTTATGCCGAGGGTGTCGTTGACGCCCTTTGAGACTTCCACAATTCTTGCCTCTATCAGCACCTGTTGCGGCGGCTTGTCTAATTGTTTGATCATCTTTTCTATATTGTTCATGACACGCGGGATATCAACCACAATAATGGAGCTTGTCCTTTTATCGACTGTCATCGAGCCGCGCGAAGATAATAACCCTCCATATGCCGCGGAAGAAGAGGTGGATGTGCTGCTATATTGCGATTCCAGATAGGAGGCCTTTGCAATCACTGCTTTGTTTATTGCCTCTTTTGCCGCGTCTGTGGAGTTAGATGCAGTGGAAGCAGCCGGGGTGGCGGGTGGCGGCGGGGCTATCGATGTCAGAAGGCCTTTTATATCTTCTACCGTTGCGTAGTTGATTTTGAATATTTTGGTCACGAGGGGTTCCATTTGTTCTTTAGTATCCATAATACTCTTATCGGTAGTTAACCTTTTTTGTTCTGCATCCTTCTCCGCGTCAAGTTTTGCCTTGGGGGCAATTCTTATTATATTTCCGGTAACTTCGCAGCCAAGCGAATGAATCTTCAGTATCAAATCGACTATCTGAAACCACGACGAATCCTTCACCTGCATGGTTATCTGCCCCTGAACAGTAGGGTCAACTACTATGTTACAGCCGCTTTCCTCTGACAGTATCTTGAAAACCGACACAATGCCGGCGCTTTGAAAATCCAGGCTGAGCAGTTTGTTGTTCGTGCCGCAGGACACTTCTTCACCGCAGAGATGTCCCTTTACTTCGTTGACAGGTGGGGCCGGAGCAGCCGGAGCTCCCGCATTATCGCCTTCAGCGCCTGACAAGGACACAGGCAGTGGGGACGCACCAGGAGCTGGAGCGTCAGTGGGAAGCGCCTCTTCAGCCGGTTGCGCGGCGGCCTTTGCCGCGTCCGATTTTTTCCATTCCGCAGCGTTAGCCTTGCGCCTTGCCTCTACGCCGGACTTCTTTTTCATTAACGCGTCAACCATTGCCGTCGTCGTCAGAGACACTATCACGGTGTCGCCTACGTTTAATACCTTTGACGAGGCATCTTTATCCAGTGTTATAACGAGCCGCACACCTGAAACCTTTTCCTCCCATTTGAGATCCAAAACAGGGGGGATTAATTCGGTTGGCATGACGGCGGTTAAACGAACGCCGGGGATGTCCAGAAACATTGTCTCTCTCAGCGTCGAGTAATTCGGTTTCATAGTGCCGTCGCCCTGGATTACTATGTTTACGGCGCCGTCCTCTTTTTTAAATGTCAAACCGGTTACATTCCTCGCGTCAGAGCTGTATGGGGCAGGGGCGCTTTCCGCGGTATCAGTCACGGGCATAACAAAGCCATCGTCGCCGGGGATGGGTTGTACCGGTGCAGATGCGGTATCTCCCTGTCTTTTGACGTTAACTGTCAGGACTTTGCCGGTGACGGCATGGGAAACTTCCAGCGGTGCGGATAAGGTTATCTCGATAAGGGTTGCCTTTACGGGCAGCGTCTTATTCACAAACGCTACCTCGCTTATGCCTTCCTTTTTAGGGATTATACGCTCTGTGAATTGCCCCTGGTTAACCCCTTTTAATTCGATAAACACCTTAAACGGGTCAGCGGTTCTCGAAAAGGTATATTCAAAGTTTTCGGCAGCCGTGAATTTCAGCGAATAGTCTTCGATACTAACCGCCTTTAATTCGTTATCGACGACGGCGCGTTCGGGTTCTTCACCCATTGTGGTGCTTATGGTAGCACAGCTGGAAATTAATAACAGCGCTAACAATAATGAAACAACTATGCTGCTCTTACCGATCATAGGCCTTCCTCCAGAGGGAGATTATTCTTTATGAAATAAAACATTATTCCTTCACCTTTTTCTTTTGAGATACGGGTTGTGTATCCGTTTGATTCAAATCCAGACATATGCCGCCGTCGCCGGCCGCTAAGTTTGCCCGTTTTATAGTCTTTACTACACCGTTGGCGTCAGAGAACGTGACGCTTATATCGCTTATATACAGAGATTGGCCGGATTTACTGCCGGCAGAGGACGCAAGCGTCTCGCCGGGGACTATTCTTATTACGCCGCCCTCTACGATTTTCTTTAACCTGCTGGAATCCATGACTAAATCCAGTGCCTTTTCCCACGGCATATCCTTGACATGAATAGACACCTTACCGCTTACCTGCGGGTCAACCACTACGCTAAAGCCGCTTGCGGCGGCTATGAGCTTTAGAACCGACGTAACTTCAACATTATTAAAGTCCATAGTTACAGGTTCACTATCGTGCGCGGCCTGCGGTTTTGGCTCTTTTGCGGCGGGTTTGTCATCTCTTTTGACCTTGGAGGCGGCAGGCTGCGCGGGGGCCTCAGCCGGCGTCTCTTCGACAGCCGGGGCCTTTTCTCCGGCATGGGCCAGGGCGGCAGCGTCGGCTATGTAGATAACGAGTTTATCGCCTAGCTGCTCGGCCTTATATACCGTGTTATCGGATAAATCCATCACTATCCGCACCTTGTCATTGTATTGTGACCATCGGATTGAGTTGAGGGGCGGCGCAATATCTGTTGGCACTGCAGCCGCCATTTTTGCCCCGCGCAAATCGGCGACAACCCTTCCCTCAAGGGTAAATACGTCTGCCGTTAATGTGCCGTCTCCCGTTATCTCCACTCTGGCGGCCTTGTCCGAGTCTTTCGCAAATTGAATGCCTGTTATATATTTTCCCGCGGGTGAACGTCCTTTTTTCTGGGCAGGCTTTGCTGTGAGGGGCGTTGAACTTACACCCGGCTCCGCTTTAGCAAACGACAGAGACAGGTTGTTCTCGGAATAATTGTCTTTTATCCTGACAATCGACGTAAGCGTCAACACCACTACCGCATTTGTCCTCTGGGCATCGGACGGCCTCACTGTTATGTCTGCTACCTTAGTGCTTCCCGGCAGTATAATATCTTCAAAACGTCCCGGAGAGACGTCATATAAATCGATCATCTTTGTATATGGATCGTCGGTGTCCGTAATCCTGTATCTGAAGGGTTTGGCCGCCGTTATATTTACAAATTCATTTGCCACCTCTATTGATTTAATGGCGTTGTCCGGCTGCCTGCGCGGGCTGCCAGCGTCCGATACCTTAGCGTTGTCAGAGACGTAGGGGGCTGGCGCCGCCGTGGTTACCGGTTCTTTTGCCAAATCCATAGCCGTGATGGGCTGGTCGGACGAGACATTTGAGGCATTTTTTGTGTTTTCAATCGCCGGTGCGCAACCGTAGAGAAACGCGCAACTATAAAGGGAAATAAAGCATAAGCCGGTTACTGTCAATCTTTTCATTTTCTTCATTCCTGGTCCTCTTTTCTTAGTTGTATTGACTGTAAAGACTTGATCTCTTTGCCGAGTTCGTCATATTTAACCACTTCGACAATAAGCCTGTCATTGTTTATTTTGACAACCCTTCCGCCTTCATTGCCCAGATATGTCTTCTCCGTAATAACATATGTCTTTCCTTTGATTTCTACGACGGCATATTTATTTTTCGCATCCATCACGATACCTTTCAGGGCGATAGACTTCAGATCGGGTTCCTCCAGAGGCGAGAGTGCGCGGGGCGGCTTGTTCACCTTTGCCGGCGCGGACGCGGGCAGCTTCTTATCTACCAGCGGCATGAAAGGGTCTCTCCTTCCACTGGATTCATATATGTACCGCTCTATTGCAAGAGGCGTTAACGCCGACGCCGTCTCGTTATCCATGGCGGCAGGGGCAGCAGGCGCAGGCGGCGGCGATGCTGGCGAGCCGGACACGGGAGGGATAGCAGGGCATTCCCCTGGCGCGCCCATGAGGACACAAAAGGCTCCCAGCGCCGCTATGAGGCGTAATCTGCTTATTATATCTCTGAAATCCATGTCATTTCCCCGGTTCGGGTATCGAAGAGAAAGTTCGGGCCTCAAGGCTTATCCCCAGAGTGGCCTCCTTGTCTGATGTCCTTGTGGTCAGATCGATTTTCGATGTGTTGACAATCCTGTCCAGCGCCGTTATTCTGCTCAGGAAATCGCCAAGTTTGTGATACGTGCCCGTAACTTGCACCCTGACGGGTATCTCATAAAGTATATTGCTCGGATGATTTCTCTTTTGCTGAGGTTCCCAGAGGTCAACCTTTAGACCGGCGCTTATAGCGCTGTCCGATACCTGCTTGAGAAGGGTTGTTATCTCGTTTTCCTCGGGTAGGTACCTTCTGATTTTATTATACTCATCTTCGGCTGCCTTCTGTTGTGTCTTGAGGACGGGCAGCTTTGACACCCTTTTTTCGGCAGTGGCTATGTCTTCGTCTGTCTTTTTTATCTCTGTTTTCAATTTACCGATTTGTTCGGTCGTCGGGCTGTACATCAGCAGATAAAAAGGAATGGCTATTAAGATAGCCGGCAAAAAAGCTATCAATGCCTTGAGGCCGGGGTGAAGCTTGTTTATGTCCGGCATTACAATCGCCACTACGCCGCCGCCTTAACCGCCGTACTTATACTCATCTGCATCTCAAAATTATATACCGGCAGGTCGCTCAGAGCGCCGCTTTGGGACTTGCTCAGATAGACATTATTAAACAGTTTTGAGTTCTTCAGGTTATTTACGAATATAACCACATCGTCGTTTTTCTTGGCCGTCCCGCTTAATTGCAGGCCCTGTTCGGTTATGCTCATCTTTATCAGCCAGACGTTGTCCGGCAGGAGTTTGCTGATTTCATCGAGAACCTTCACGGGGGTGCTTTGATTGGCCTTCAACAGCTCGATTACCTTTTTATTTTCGTTAATAGTCTTTATTTTTGCCTCGAGGGCTTCGACATCCTTTGTCTTTGCCTTCAATACCTCAAGTTGTTTAGTTTTCTCCGCCTTTTCCTTTTGTGCCATATCCAGCGCATTTGACAACATCTTATACCCAAAACCTGCCGCCGCTAATGAGACCACCAGCACTAATACTGTTGCCGCATATACGAGAGGTATCGCTGCAGGGGGTTTTTTCCTTCTTTTCGCCTTTCCATCTGAGGGAAGGAGATTTATTTTGATCATCTGTCGCCGAGCCTTCTCGTTGCCAGGCCAACGGCTATCGTGGCAACAGGCGCTATGGACTCTATATAGGCGGCGTCAAAACCCTTAGGTATCTTAATGTTTTTAAAGGGATTTAACAACGTTACCTGATAGCCTGTCATGTCAGACAACTTATCTTTTAACCCTCTTACCAGCGCTCCCCCGCCTCCAAGCCACAACCCTTCTATCGCCTCCATCTCCGGCGAATCGCTGAAGAAATCCAGCGAATGATTTATCTCCATCACTATTTCCTCGGATACGCCGTCAATCACCGTGGCTGCCTGTTCAGGGGTTATACCGTTTACCGTCATACCGGTTTTTATCTGCTCCGCCGCTTCGTATGTTACCGAGAACTCCCTCATCAGGGCCTCTGTGTGATTTTTACTTCCAATGGAGCTGTCTCTTGTGAAGGCGGAGACCCCGTTTTTCAATATATTTATCGTCGTATTCGACGCACCGACGTTGAGCAGGGCAACACTCCTCGCCGATTCGTTCTGATAATTTGCCCCATACATGTTTTCGAGCGTAAAGGCGTCCACATCTACTATAACGGGAACTAATCCGGCCTCTTTGACCGCGCTTATGTAGCTGTTTAATACATCTTTCTTTACCGCCACAAGTATCACGTCAATCTGGCCTGGTTCATCGGTGGGGCCAAGTATCTGATAATCGAGATTTACGTCGTCTATCCCAAACGGCACATACTGCTCTGCCTCATAACGTATATTTTCGTTTAGCACCTCCTCTGTCATTTCTGGCAGAGTGATGCGTTTGATTATTACAGAGGAGTGCCCGGAGATTGATATTACGGTGTTTTTGGTCTTTATTTTTGCCTTTTTAATCAGCGCTTTGATTGCCTCGGCAAGGCTGTGCTGGTCTGCCACCACATTCTCGACAATAAGGTCAGAGGCAATCGGCAGGAAGTCAAACAGCTCTAATTCGTATCCAGATTTGCCGTCTTTCAACTGCACGGCCTTTATGCTGGACGAACCTATGTCCAGCCCAAGCAGCGATTTAGGCCCAAATAAATCTAACACATTCTATATTTAACATAAATAAAATATCTTGTCAAGTGTTTTTTTCCATTTTTTTAGCTACTTAACAATTTATTATAAAATTTTGCTTTAACTATTGCGCTGGTTTTTTCCCAAAAAAGTCGTTAGTCTGATTTTACTGTCTCCGTACGTGCCAATGGCGAATAAATTTCCGCTTATGTCTTTTAATCTCAGGGCTGAGCCGTTTTCGCGGCCAGGGGCGAAGTCGTCAAGCGTGGAACCGTTTAGTATCTTCCTTTGTTCATCCGGGGTAAGGGTTCTCTCGTTGAGATGGCTTAGTGTCTCGTCCATAGACATGACCCGCGCGCTGTCAAGGGTATCGAGGCTGCATGAGCCGGATATGTCAAATTTTCCGACGCCCGTGCGCCTAAGCGCATGAACATGTCCGCATGAGCCGAGGCTCTCGGCAAGGTCGCTGCAGAGGCTTCTGACGTATGTCCCCTTCGAGCAGTGGATGTCCAGCGTTACGTAAGGCAAATCAAATGCCGTAAGGCGGATGTCGAATATCGTAATCGTCCGCTGTTTACGCTCAACCTCAAGCCCCTTGCGGGCGAGTTTATAGAGTGGTGTGCCGTTTATTTTCAGGGCTGAGTACATGGGCGGGGTTTGGGAAATTACGCCTGTGAATGACTTTAATGCCTCTGTAATGCCTTCGGCGGTTATCCCCGTGACGGGGGCTTCTCTGATGATTTTCCCTTCTCTGTCGAGGGTGTCTGTGTGAACGCCTAGTTTTACGACGGCGGTATATTTTTTGTCCAGCGTGGCAAGATATGGGGTTAGTTTTGTGGCCTTGCCGCAAAGCACGATAAGAACGCCGCAGGCCAGCGGGTCAAGCGTACCGGCGTGCCCTGCCTTGCTTAATTTTAAAGCAGTCTTTACCCGCTGAACCGCGGTATGGGAGGATATTCCCTCCGGCTTATCGAGATTTATGGCGCCGCTAATCACCCCCGGAGGACTCTCCGATGCCGTCCAACGACTCTAACAGTGCCTTTTTCGACGTCTCGATATCTCCCGTTATTCTGAAACCCGCCGCGTTTTTATGCCCGCCCCCACCCAATTTCTCGGCTATTTTAGCCACGTTTACATCTCCGCGCGAGCGCAGGGACGCCTTCCAGAAGTCCTTGCCGGTCTCTTTAAACAGGGCGGCGACTTTTATGGTATTAATCATAATGGGGAAGTTGACGAAGTTTTCGGTGTCCTCGGGTTTAGCGCCCGTTTTTTTCAGCATATCGTTTGTGATAAAACATATGGCCGTGTCTTTTTGTATATCGAGATTATTGAGCATATGCTTGAGGAGCATGAACCTTGCCTCAGTCCAGTTGTTATGCAGACGGTCGGCTACAAAGGCCGGCCTGACGCCTTTCGATACGAGGTCGGCGGCCACGGAAAGAGACTCGGCGGTTGTGTTGGAGTACCTGAATATCCCGGTATCCACGGCAAGCGCCGTATAAATATTTAAGGCCATTGCGCCGCTTATCTCGATGCCGAGGGCCTTAATGAGAAAATATATCATCAGGCCGGTTGCCGGGGCCTTAGGCAGTATCCATCTGATATCGCCAAAGTCAGACTCCGTCTCATGGTGGTCGATGACTATGGTATATTTAAACTTTATCCGGTCTATTTCAGCCCTGTTGGGGGCATTGCAGTCAACGAGCACCAGGACGGCGTCTTCGGTCGAAGTGAGATCGCTTATTGGGGCTATACGGTTGGCTTCCGGCATGAAATTAAACATATCCGGCACGGGGTCGCGCGAAAAGACTATTGCCTTTTTGCCTATGCCGCATAGTGCGCTCTCAAGCGCAAGGGCTGACCCCAGGGCGTCGCCGTCGGGATACATATGCGGTACGATGTAGAATTTGTCGTTTTCTTTTAAGTACGAGAGCAGTGTTTCAGGTGGTTTCATTGGTTACTTTTTTCCTTTCATCCAGTTCTGAATTTTTTATGTTATTTAACAGGCCGTCGATTTTCATTCCATACTCGATGGCCTTGTCTTCTGCGAATACCATACTTGGAATCCGCCGTAGTTTGACGTTTTTTGCGGCCTCATGGCGGATAAACCCGGCCGCTGCGTTTAGTATCTTTAGTGTGCGCGATACTTCACCCTTTTTCAGGACGCTTATAAAAACATGCGCGGTTTTAAGGTCGTCGCTCAGCTCCACGTCTGTAACCGTGATAAATCCCAGCCGCGGGTCTTTTATTCTGCTCAGGATAATCTCCGAAATCTCCTGCCTCAGGAGATCTCCGACACGTTGAGAACGCTTATATGGCAGCATCAGGACAGCTCCAGCGAATAATCGAGGATTTCTATCTGCGGGTCCTTTTCTATCATGTTTTTTACGTTTTCAAGCGTGCTGTTTACGTGCTGAGTGTCAGTGGATATACAGGCCACATAAAGCTCCACACGCTGCCACAGGTCATTTGCCTCTTCCGCAAGTGAGACGTTGAATTTATTTTTAATCTTGTCTTTCACCGATTTAACGACAAATCTCTTGGCCTTCAGTGAATCCGCCTCTGGTATATATATGCTTACCCGCATTATTCCCAGTATCATAAGACGGCACCCATAAGTTTGGCCGGTGGTTACAGCTTACCGGCAACCTTTTCTATCTTAAAGTTTTCCAGAATGTCGCCGAGTTTTAAATCATTGAAATTCTCTACGAGAATGCCGCACTCATAGCCCTTATGGGCCTCTTTAATGTCGTCTTTAAATCTGCGCAGAGTGGCTATTTTCCCGTCGTAAATAACTATATTGTCCCTTATTACCCTGATGCCGTCGCTTCCTCTCTGAATAACCCCTTCGGTTACCTGGCAGCCGGCAATTGTGCCTATCTTGGAGATAGTGAACAGCTGCTTAACCTCCGCCGTGCCGAGAATAGTCTCTTTCAGGGTTGGCTCGAGCAGACCCTCGAGCGCCTTTCTGACTTCGTTTATGGCGTCGTAGATGACATTATAGAACCTGATATCGACGCCTTCCCTGTCGGCAAGTTTCATGCTCTTTGCATCTGCCCTGACATTAAACCCGATGATTATCGCGTTTGACGCCGATGCCAGCATAACGTCGGATTCGTTAATGCCGCCCATGGAGGTATGGATAACCTTTACCTTTACCTCTTCATGCTTTATACCCTCCAGAGATGACCGGAGGGCCTCGGCGGAGCCTTGTACGTCGGCCTTTATGATAATATTCAGTTCCTTGATTTCAAGTTCTTTTATCCTCGCATAGAGTTCGTCGAGATTGAGTTTTTTCGCATGAGCCACGGTAAGCGTCTGCGCCTTTTGTTTTCTGGACAGCGTTATCTGCCGCGCCTTTTTTTCGTCATCCACTACCATAAACATTTCACCGGCGTTTGGAACGTCCGAAAACCCTATGACCTCAACCGGGGTTGACGGTGTGGCTGCTATGGTCTTAACGCCGACATCGTCTATGAGTGCCCTGACGCGGCCAAAATTTACACCGGCGACGAATACGTCTCCGACTTTAAGCGTCCCCGACTGAATGAGTACGGTTGCTATGGCCCCGCGGCCTTTGTCCAGCCTCGATTCTATGATTACGCCGCGTGCCGGCTTTTTGGGGTTGGCCTTTAGTTCCATCATCTCGGCCTGAAGGATTATCATCTCGAGAAGGTCTTCTATACCGATTTTTTTCTTTGCCGATACCTCTACAAATATATTCTTGCCACCCCACGCCTCTGAGATAACCTCATGCTCGGCGAGTTCTTTTTTCACCCGGTCGATGTCGGCGTTGGGTTTATCTATTTTATTTACAGCCGCTACTATGGGCACTCCGGCGGCCCTGGCATGGTCAATGGCCTCGATAGTCTGAGGCATTACGCCGTCGTCGGCCGCTACTACAAGCACGACGATGTCCGTCACTTTTGCCCCGCGCGCCCTCATCGTAGTGAATGCCTCGTGTCCCGGTGTATCCAGAAACACTATTTCCTTGCCTTTGAGAGTTACCTTGTATGCCCCGATGTGCTGAGTTATCCCGCCGGCCTCGGACTCCGTCACCTTAGTCTTTCTGATGGCGTCAAGCAGAGAAGTCTTGCCGTGGTCAACATGTCCCATAATAGTGACAACCGGGGGGCGGTGTATAAGCGTTTCTGCGTCTTCCGCAACCTCTGTCATCTCGAAATCCTGCACTTCGGAGACCTCTATTTTGACGCCGAAGTGCTCGGCCACTATAGCGGCTGCCTCGATGTCTATGGGCTGATTTATCGTGGGCATCGTGCCGAGTTCCATAAATTTCTTTATTACCTCTGAGCTTTTTTGTCCGATAGCCTTTGCGAATTCACTTATGGTAGTGCCTTCCTGGATTTTCATTATCTTTTTACGGGGGACGGTTGCCGGAATTAGCTGCTTTTGAGGCATTGACCTCGATGATGACCGTGAGCGCATCCCTTTTTTGTTTGAGCGCGAGTCAAATATCTTTTTCTGTTCAACCTTTCTTATCGACTGGAAGGCGCGCTGCATACTGACCTTTGGCTTGGCCTTTTCTGCCTTTTCCACTTCGACTTTCTTTTTAAATCTATCGGGAATGGTTATTTCATCTTCTTCCTCGGCGGTCTTAACGGCGATTACGCCGGGAATTGCACCGGCAACGGGCAGGAGCTTGTCCTTATCTTTTTCCGGTTGAGCCGGTTGAAAAGGTTTCGGACCGGCGTGTGCCTGAGGCTGCGGCGGCCTTGCCGTCGATGGTGATGATGACGGCGTGTGTTTTTTGGGATGCGAGGTATGTTTCGCGGCCTGAGGATATCTTTTTTCGTGCTGGGGGACTTGTCTTGCCGACGCCGGCGTATGCGGCCTTTCCTGCGAGGGCGGCCTTGCGGGCGACGCAGGTGACAGCGGCACCGGTGTATATGGCCTTGCGGGCGGTGTATATGGCGGCCTTACCTGCGATGGCGGCGTATGCGGCCTTACAGGTTCCAGAGTCCCTTTTCCCTTAACAGCTACCTTAAGTCTGTCTGCCAGTTCCTGCGATATGCCCGAGGAGTGAGTTTTACCTTCGATGCCCATCTTTTTTATTAAATCAAGCAGTTCCTTGTTAGTTACGTTTAGTTCCTTGGCAATTTCGTTTACCCTTATTGTGTGCATGCAGCCTCAACCTCCGTTTTCAATAACTCCCCCAATGTCGGCAGCGTGGTTATTTTTTTTCTTAAGATTTTATTTATTTTTTTTCCATCCATAAATTTATCTATACATTTTTTATCGGGGCACAGGTAGTATCCCCTGCCAGACATTTTTTGGACTTTGTCGAATACTGGGGCGTCTTCCGGTACTATTATCCTTAAAAGTCCGCTTTTCGCACCCTTTTTCCTGCAACAAACACATGTCCTCTCTGGCACCCGCAACATCACTGTATATCATATTATCATATGCTAATACTATTGTGCAATCCCCCCCTTGCACCTTAGTGCCGGTTAATGCAGTTCGGGAGTCGTCGTAGTTTGACAAATATACTTTATAACTTTTATAATGTATCGTTGCGCCACTAGCTCAACGGTAGAGCAGCGGACTCTTAATCCGTTGGTTGAAGGTTCAAATCCTTCGTGGCGCACCAAATATTCTATAAATAAAACAAGGCATTAAACGATTTTCGTCAACCCCTTTTCTTTTTTGACTCCCTTTTTATTGTGCCACACCCACGGCTTTTGTCCGCTTTTTTTAATTGTGAACAGGAAAGAGGGAACAAGGCGGAAACCCAGCGGCACTATTTCTTCGATTATCATGTGATTATCAGGGGTTGAACTAATCTGCCCATATTTGTTATTATTCCGCAATGGCAGACTATGAGGCTATGCCTTTGAAAGGTATCAGAGGTTTCTCGTTAATTGAACTTATGGTTGTTATTTCGATCATCAGTTTGTTGACCGCTATCGCCGTGCCGGCCTATTTGGGGCAGAGGGAAAAGTCAAAGGTCAGGGCAACTGAGTCAAACGCCAAAAGTGCGGCTACCGATTTACAAGGATACCTTGATTCCTATGTATCAGGTGACCCCTATATGGTAACTACTGATTCGACGGGCACTCAAGGATGCGTTGAGTCCGCTAGCGCATCGGCGGTTAAGAGTTGCTTAACCGTTTTCAATCAAGCCAGCGTGACCACATATCCGGCATTCCCAAACGGCCTGACAACGGTTATCTCCCACTTTGCCAGCACACACACGTTTAACGGCGACAAAAGCGCGTTCAAAAAGCTTCCCTTGTTCGTCACATCGCATACGGCAGATGGCTGGGGTCAGGTTCTTTAAGCCCGTCGGGGAGCCGCGCGATTATCATGACTGCTTTTGCAACAAACTCCACTGCACCAATATACAGCCAAATAGTGGCCGTCCGTTAATAAAGAACGGTCACCATAACATCTCAGCCATATCGGCCAATACCCGAAACAGAAGCGCTACGTACATAAAAAATATCGCAGATACCATCAACCATGTCAGGAGCCGTGGTTTAGCCGACCCTGCAAAACCATCCATTC
>JADFYO010000002.1 GCA_015233015.1 Nitrospirota bacterium
AAACATACATCATTAAAAAAATCTAGACTATATATATGTATATACTCCCGCTGCGCGAAAAATATTTCTTACTCCCTCTCTTTTCCCCCTTCCTTACTTGCATTTTTACTTCACCGAGAATTGCTGAATTGAAATAATTCCTGAAGGGGATACGGCCATTGCCTGAGGAAAGACTTTGGGGACGGCGAACCGTCCCCTGCCAGATTTACTGAAGTAGTTTTAAGACGTTCTGCGGCAGAGAGTTTGCCTGTGACAGTACAGAGATTCCAGCCTGCTGTAATATATTGTACTTTGTCATGTTTGCCGTTTCCGTAGCGAAGTCGGCATCCATTATCCTTGACCGTGACGATAATGTGGCCTCGTTTACGGCGTCAATGCTGGTGATAACAGCGTTAAACTCGTTACTCTTAGCGCCCATGCTTGACTTTGACGCGATAACAATGTTTAATGCCCCATCGACGATGGCTATCGTGTTTGACGCCTGTGATTTATATCCGGTCAGAGAAGTCGGGTCGCCTACCTGAAGTGAAGCAAGCCCTGTGTAAGTAATAGCGGCCTTCGAGGTATCGCTGTACGCGTAAGGCGCAGGGGTCTCATTAGGCACGAACAAGGCATTAGCTACGCTGGCCGTAAGTGTCGTACCAGCCGCCGTATGGACATCTTTCAGATACATTACCGGCCCAAATTTCCCCTGGGCGTTGAACGTGCTTCCACCCATTGCGTCGGTGTTCATTGACGTGAGCGCTAAGCTGATAGATGTGTCCGATGCCGAGTAACTCGTGAATATTCGCGAAGTAAAGGTGCCCGAAAGAAGTTTGTTGTCATTGAACTTGGTCTGTTGGGAGATGCTCCCTATCTGTTCAATCAGGGCATCCACTTCCATTTGCATGTTTGAGATATCGGTAACGCCGTATTGTCCGCTCATCGCCTGAACGGCCAACTCCCTTATTCTCTGAAGGTCATTGGTCATCTCATCCATGCCGCTTTCGGCTGTCTGCGCTATCGACAAACCATCTGCCGCGTTCCTCGAGGCTACGGTAAGCCCCCTCGTCTGAGCGTCCATTCTTGTCGCTATCGCCAGACCTGCCGCATCGTCCGCCGCCGAATTTATTCGAAGACCGGACGACAGGCGCTGCATCGATTTTGCCTGAGGCACCTGTGTAGCTCTCAAGTTCCTTTGGGCGTCGATTGACATTATGTTCGTATTAATTGTAAAACCAGCCATTGTGCACCTCCATGCCCTGATTGAATAGTTTAATTAATCGTTTAATTAATCCTATTTTAAGCTGTTTATCATTCTATATCTCTTTTATCTATCCACTGGACATTGTAGTGCAACTATCGTGCCAACCCTTATTTACAAGGGAATACGCCTTTTGGGAGTTGTTTATTGAACTATTTGCGCTCTGCATGTCCTCCCTGTGCGATTAAAATTTTCCTAGCGGGAAATTTTTTCCCGTTTTCTAGCGGGGATAAGTCCTGCCGCTGCACGCCCATTAAAATTACCATACAAAAATGGAATTGATTATGTTATAATAGCGGCAATAACAGGGGTATCAGGGCGGAGGCTCTGCCTGTTAATGGAAAATGGATTATCGAGGAAAATGTCTAAAGCAAGGATATTAATTGTAGAGGACGAATGGATAATAGCGGCGAACCTGCGCTCTACGCTCGAAGGTTTGGGATACGAGGTTACGTCGGTAGTTCTCTCCGGTGAGGACGCTATAATACATGCCGAAGCGGAAAATCCCGGCATAGTCCTTATGGATATCAAACTGCGCGGCGATATGGATGGCGTGGAGGCGGCTGACACGATAAAGGCGCTTTATGATATCCCTGTCGTGTATCTTACATCAAACACTGACGACGCCACATTCGAGCGCGCGGTGGATACCGACTCTTTTGGGTATCTCGTTAAACCGTTTGAAAAGATGGAACTAAAATATGCGATAGAAATGGCCTTATATAAACATAAGACTGAAAATGTGATAAAGGAAAAGACGCGGCAGCTCGAGGAGCTGAATAATAATCTCGAGATGCGGGTAAAGGAGGAAATCGCAAAGGGTTTGCAGAAGGAACACCTGCTTATCCATCAGTCAAAGCTCGTGTCGATGGGCGAAATGATGGTTGCTATATCGCACCAGTGGAGGCAGCCGCTTAATGTAATAGGGCTGCTGGTGCAGGACCTCGAGGAAGCCTATGAATTTGGCGAAATCTCCAGAGACTACGTTACGGACATGACACGCGATTCCATGGCACAGCTCAATCTTATGTCAAAGACGATAACTGATTTCAGAGACTTTTTTAAGCCCTCCGGTGACAGAAGCCATTTCAGCGTAAAAGCTGCGATAGAAGAGTGTATTTCGCTTATTAAACTCCAGTATGAAAACAACCAGATATACGTAGAGTTCGTCGCACAAAACGTAAATGTCGGCGCACGCGCCCTCAGCGATTCCCCGCGTATGTCCGAGATAACGATATTCGGCTATCCGGAGGAATACAAGCAGGTAGTCTTAAACTTAATAACCAACGCCAGAGACGCCATAAGAGAAAAAAGGCGGAGGGACTTTTTCAGCCAGGGCTACAGGGGGGAAATCCTAATCACCCTTGCCGACCTGAAAAACAGCGTGATTGTCAGCGTGAAAGACAACGGCACAGGTATTCCCGCAGGCGTTATTGACAGGATATTCGAGCCGTATTTTACGACAAAGGAAGACGGCATAGGAATTGGTCTTTATATGTCAAAGATAATAGTAGAAAATCACATGGGTGGTAAACTCTATGTGGACAGCTCGGAAAACGGAGTAAGGTTTACCGTTGAGATAATGAAATAATCCCTATTGGGAGGTGTTAAGTATGAAGGCATTGGTGGTGGAAGATGAGTTTAAAAGCAGGACACTCCTGCAGCGCATATTGTCAAGATATGGCGAGTGTGACGTAGCCGTAAACGGCGAAGAGGCAATAGGCGCGTTTGTACAGTCATGGAAAGAGGGAGAACCATACGACCTGATCTGCATGGACATAATGATGCCCGAAATGGACGGCCAGCAGGCTCTTAAGGATATCAGAGAGATGGAGAAAAAGGCCGGCGTCGAGGACAAGTATAAGGTGAAGGTTATTATGACAACGGCCTATGATTTGCAAGAGGAGAAAGACGAGGCGTTTGAATGGGGCTGCACGGAGTACCTCGTGAAGCCGATAGATAAGAACAAACTCCTTGACCAGTTAAAAAAATATGGCTTTGTCGATTGATGTGGCAGCCGATGGGGCGGTCTGAGCGGGCCCTCCATAATTTGGGCGCTGATTTGCCCGGCTGTGGTTTGCACATCTGCGCGTCAGCGTCAATCCAATGAGATTAAATCCATTTGACGGGCTGTTATATCTTTCGATGAAGCTTCTCAGGCACTTTGATAAAAGGGACGGGAGCGAGAGCAGTTTCTCTCCCGGAAGCGCCTCAAGCGTAAGAAAGATTTTAGTAATATCCTCAACCGCCCTTGGCGATACGTTAATGTCAACCCCTGCTATAAAGGCCGTTAGAACAAGGTACCCGGAGGCTCATATCACCGCGTGTTTCAACATAAAGCACGCCGAACTCTTTGCCGGTAATCCTCACATAGACGCCGTTATACCTTATTACGGGGGATATAGCAGATTCCTGCGTACGGCTCAAGCCTTACGCCGAACTAACCCTGACCTTGCCCTTATTTTCCACGGCAACGAGCCGCAGGCAACACCGCTTGCCTACCTTAGCGGGGCGCGGTTTATTTTTAAAATACCAATTTCGAGGCAGTACGGGTTTCTCCTGAGCAATAAATCAAACGGGTTCGACGACCCGTGGAGCCATCATGCCATAGACGTAAGACTAAAGACCGCCTCCTTTGCGCACTGTAGCGAGGGAGACAGGTCGATGGTGCTCACAGCCGACGAGAAAGACATAACATATATAAAGGCCGCCCTTTCGGCACATGGGTTGAGCGGCTCTAATCCCATTATAGGATTTCAACCCGGCGCAGCCCAGCTCTACAAGGCGTGGCCAAAGGGACATTTTATTGAACTGGGCAGACGCCTGCTCAGCCTCTACCCGGAGGCCGGCATTGTCATAACCGGCTCAAAGGGCGAAGTCCGCCTGTGCGGCGATATAGCCGCGGCAATAGGCAGGGGCGCAGCTTCGCTTGCCGGGGCGCTGTCTCTGAAGCAGCTTGCCGCCCTTGTTAAGTGCCTCTCTGTCCTTGTCACAAACGACACCGGCACTATGCACATCGCAATAGCCCTCGGCACAAGAACAGTATCCCTGTTTTGTCCCTCAAATTACAAGGGGACCGGGGCAGCTACAGAGCCGCACCTGCACAGGATTATCGGCGCTCTGCGTCCATGCAGCCCATGCGTTACGAAAAAATGCAAAACGCCGCATTGTATGGACGCCATCAGTGTGGAAGAGGTCTTACCGGCGGTAACCGGGTCGGTCAACCCCGGCAGTTAAAATCGATGAAAATCGCTATTTATAATCTAACGGCAACCACAAAGGCCGGCGGCGTTGAGTCCTTTACGCTTGGCATTGCCGCAGCCCTTGTCAAAAGAGGACACATCGTCCATATATATGGCGGCAAGGGTAGTCTCATCGATATGCCCGGCGGTGTAGCGGTGTTCACATATCCATATCTGAACCGGAGACATGTCCCAAACTTTGGCTCAAGATTCAGAAAACTTGTCGAGCGTCTCTCGCTGATGGTCTTTGCCCTTGTCCCTCTGATACGCGGCAGATACGATTATTTATACATTCACAAGCCGTATGATTTACCGGCGGCACTTTTGGTCTCGGCATTGTCGGGTGCAAAGGCGGTGTTCAGCTCACATGGGGCAGAGTTTTTCCCGGGCTACCGTCCGATGGTTAAAAGGCTTTTCAGGTTGTTCTCGTGCAGTCTCTATAACGCCCTCGATGTAGAGCGCAACGCCTCTGTAAGGCCAATCGTCTTATATAACGGCATTGACACGGACAAATTCAGGCCAATGCCAAAGAGCGTCGAACTAATTAACAGACACTCGCCGAAGGATGAACGCATTGTTCTGAGCATATGCCGCCTTGTGGGATGGAAGGGGCTTCAGTATGCGATTTCCGCACTTGTCCACATCGATAAGTCACTATCGGTAAAATATCTTATCGGTGGCGAGGGGCCTTATGAAAATACACTCAGGAAACTGGCGAGCGACTTACACGTCGAAGATAAGGTAGTGTTTCTTGGCAGGCTTTCCAGTGCCGAAATCCCCTCGTACTACTCCATCGCCCATGCCGCAATATATCCCAGCGTGGCCGACGAGACCTTCGGCATATCTATAGCCGAGGCAATGTCGTGCGGTGTGCCGGTAGTTGCCGCCAATGTCGGAGGTATCCCCGAGGTTGTCACAGAGGATACAGGATTTTTAATCCCTCCGGGAGACGCTCAGGCAATCGCCGCGGCAGTCAATACCCTGGTCATGGACGAGGAACTGAGACAAAGGCTTGGCCATGCCGCCCGCCACCGCGTACTGGGCAACTTTAGCTGGAGCGTGATAGCCAATAGGTTTGAAAAAGGAATCGGGGTTATAACCGATGCCTGAAAGGATATTAATGGCAGCCGCCCCGGTGCACCCCGTACCTCCGTTGAAGGGGGCGGCCGTTGAGATGTGGATTTACGAAGTCTCAAGGAGGCTTGTCGGGTACGAGCCGCATGTCGTATGTCTTGCCGATGAGTTTCACCCTGAACATGAATATAAAGACGGCATTTTTTTCCACAGGATCCGGTTTGGACGGTCTTACAGGCGGCTGTTTCAAAAAATCACGAGGCTTGACCCGTATTCTTATAACGATAGAATCCTCAGATTAATCAGGGAAATCTCCCCTGAAATCCTTCACATGCACAACTCGATAAAACACTTTACCCCGCTGATTAGGGCAGTTAGAAAAAGCGGGATAACGCGTACGATGCTCCACTTTCAGAACGAATTCCCTGTAAATGAGCCGCTTGCACTGGACGCCTTCGCCGGCTGCAGCCAGTACATAATGCGCCACTACGCAGGGAAACCTGTTGCCGCGTCCCATAAGTTTTGTATTTATAACGGCGTCGACCTTGACAGGTTCAGGGATTTCAGGGACGTACCCGAGCTAAGGGACTCCATTCGGGGGCGTTTTGGCATAAAGAAAGACGACTTCGTAGTAATTTTCGTTGGCCGGGTATCGCCTGAAAAAGGGGTCGTGCATTTTATCGAAAGCGCCTCGATTATTAATAAAAGAAAAGGCTGTGAAGGCATAAAATTTTTCGTTGCCGGCGAGATCCAAAAGGGAAGCGGCGACAGGGCGGCATATGCCCGTAAGATAATGGAGATGGCCGCGGGGCTTCCCGTTACGTTTACAGATGTCTTTACGCCGTCAAGGATGCACCTGATTTATTTACTCGGCGACGTATTTGTCCTGCCTTCGAACTTTGACGACCCGTTTCCTTTTGTCGCCCTCGAGGCAATGGCAACGGGCCTGCCGCTTGTTGCCAGAAGAAAGGGCGGCCTGATGGACTACATAATAGACGGCGAAAACGGCCTGTTCGTGGAAGAGGGCAACCCCGCGGAAGGCATTGCCCAAAAAGTTGAACTCCTTGCAAACGATGAAGCACTGAGAACCTCTATCGGCAAGGCCGCAAGACGGACAGTTGTGGAGCGCTTCTCATGGGATAAGATTGCGGAGGAAGTGGAAAGCGCGTACAGAACATTATTGCTATAGTGTTCCTGTTTTTATACTTTTATCCAGTATTTTTGTTATAATGAGATTGAAATGGTGACTATCGATACAATAAAGATCATTGAGCGCCTGAGAAGGACGGGGCTTAGCGATGAGGCAGCCAGAGAGATAGCCGAAATCTTTAAAGAAGCGGCAGAAGGCACTCTGGCAACAATACCTGCCCCCAGCGAATCCGCAATATTGACTGAACACAGATTAGCGTCGGCAAACGAAAAGTCACAACAAGTATTAAAACAGGAAATAGAGGGTTCAATGAGGGAACTCGAACAAAAAATAGAAGAAGTAAGAGCAGAACTCGAAATAAAAATAGAAGTAATGAAGGCCAGGCTTGAAAAGTCCAAATCAGATATAATTAAATGGGTAACCGCTATATATTGAGCCGCCTGCTATAATGAATAAATCTGTTCGGTTTATGGTCGTTCTGAAAGACTGGATTCCTGCTTCCGCAGGAATGACAACCTTCTTTGTGGCATCTGGAATGACAAATCAATCCCCTGCCTGTCATTCCCGTGAAAACGGGAATCCAGAAGGTTATCGATGGGGCCGGTGGTCGTATAAATCAAATGAATAATTCAGGGACGATACATTCCGGCAGGCTCTCTTACGGCACATTGCTCATCGGTGCGCTGTCGCTGATAAGCCTGTTCAGGGTGTTTTATATCCTATGGGGCCCGCTGGATTTAAGCCCCGACGAGGCGCTTTACTGGGACTGCACAAGAAGGCCGGAGTTGAGTTATTACACAAAAGGCCCGCTCATCGTATATCTTATGCTCCTTTCGACGCATGTGTTTGGGACGAATGTGTTTGGCGTGCGCATTCTGGCTGTGGTCTTCGCTGCCTTGTCAAGCGTTTATCTCTATAAACTTTGTGTATCCATGTTCTCAGATACAGAAAAGGGGCGGCTTACGGGATTTGCCGCCGCGATGTTGTTTCAGATTATACCGCTTTATGCCGCCTACGGGGTAATCTTTACGATTGACTCGCCGTTTGTATTTCTCTGGATAGCGTCGCTGTATATTTTTTGGAAAATCATCGCCGAAGAGGAAAGAGATAAGCAGTCCTGCTATGTTTTGTGGATTGTGCTTGGGGTCTTAACCGGCATTGGGTTTATGGCAAAGTATATTATGGCGTTGTTTTATATATGCGCGTTTTTGTTTCTTCTTTTGACCGAAAACCGCCGCCTGTTAAAGACTCCTAAACCGTATGTCTCCTTTATTGCGGGGATATTGGCCTTAAGTCCGGTTATAATCTGGAACGCGGCCCACGGCTGGGCTACATTAAGGCACACGGCAGGCCATGCCCATGTGGCCGATGGATTTAAGATATTGCCGCTTAGTTTCCTTGAGTTCACCGGTTCGCAGCTAGGCGTCGTTACCCCTGTAGTGTTGGTTTTAATTCTGATTGCCCTGTTTCGGCTGCGAGGCTCTTTAACGGGCAATTTTATGTTTTGGTTTTCCATTCCCGTGCTTTTATTTTTTACCGTGAAGAGCATTCAGGGAAAGGTTCAGGCAAATTGGCCGATGACGGGCTATATTACGGGGATTGCCGCGGCTTCGTGGGTGTATTATACGAAAGACGCCTTTAAGGAGATGTCCATTCACGCCAAAAGGACGATAGTTATAGGGACTGCCGCAGCGGCATTAGTAACGGCTGTCGGGCATTTTCCCGTAGTCTTACATCTCAACCCGGACAATGACCCTGCCGCAAGGCTCAGGGGCTGGAGGGAATTCGGCACTGCTATAACCGCCCTCTACGGCGAATTAAAACAGGAGGGCAAGGCATACGCATACGGCACGGAGGTCTTTCTCTTTTCCGACAAATACCAGGTTACGGCAGAGATGGCCTTTTACGCTAAAGGAAATCCACTGGTTTACTGTATAAATCTTGGCCGTCGGACAAACGAATACGACATGTGGCCTGGGATAAACGAAAACGCCCTGAATATAAAAAGGGCCGCACCACAGCGCCGCATAGACGCGATATTCGCAACCGACGGACGGGATTCGCTTCATCCCATGGTGGCGTCCGCATTTGACAGGTGCGACAAAACCCCACTGACGGTAAATGAAAATGGACAAATTTTAAGAGAATATACTATATTCAAATGCTATAATTTCAAAGGTATGGTGGAGGTAAAACCAACAACTTACTGAAAAAAAGGGGAATAGCGATGGAGGACAACAAATGGATATATGCGTAATAGGAACGGGCTATGTGGGGCTTGTAACTGGTGCGTGTTTTGCGGAATTTGGCGTTATGGTAACGTGTGTAGATAAGGATGCGGGGAAAATTGAGGCACTGAAAAGAGGGGAAATACCATTTTATGAGCCTGGCCTTAGTGACCTTGTGGCGAAGGGCGTGCGTGAGGGGCGGCTGGTTTTTACGTCGGCGCTCGCTGAAGGGGTTAGAAAATCACTCGTAATATTCATTGCCGTAGGCACACCGCCTAAAGAGGACGGGAGCGCCGACATGAGTTATGTCGAGGCTGCGGCCATAGATATTGCCAAACATATTGACAGTTACAAGATTATTGTGACCAAGAGCACCGTTCCTGTGGGGACAGGGAAACACCTGAAAGAACTCTTTCACAGAGAAATCAAAAAGGGGATAGATTTTGATGTGGTATCTAATCCTGAGTTTTTAAGGGAAGGCGCCGCGGTAGATGACTTTATGCGGCCAAACAGGGTTGTCGTCGGGGTAGAAGGCTCGAGATCACTTACGATAATGAAGGAGCTATACAGGCCGTTATATCTGGTTGAGACCCCGTTTATTATAACGAATATCGAGACGTCCGAGCTTATCAAATACGCAGCCAACGCGTTTTTAGCCACAAAGATTTCATTCATCAACGAAATTGCAAATCTATGCGAACATGTCGGCGCCGATGTACACGATGTGGCGCGCGCAATGGGACTTGACGGCAGGATTGGAAAGAAATTTCTCCACCCCGGCCCGGGCTTCGGAGGCTCATGTTTTCCAAAAGACACGCACGCACTCCTGGCCCTTGCTGAGCAGACAGGCGTTACACTAAACGTAGTTAGCGGGACAATAAAGACCAATGACTCCCAAAAACAACTCATGCTCGATAAAATACTCCGGGCAGCCGGCGATATAAAAGGAAAGACCGCCGCATTTCTGGGGTTGTCCTTTAAACCAAACACGGACGACATCAGAGAAGCGCCGTCTCTGTTTTTAATCGGCGAGTTACTGAAAAGGGGGGCGAAGGTCAATGCCTTTGACCCTGTAGCGTCGGACAATGCCGCGAAACTCTTCCCATCTGTGCGCTACTGCTCATCGATTGACGAGACATTCACAGATGCGGACCTCGCCGTCATGGTGACGGAATGGAACCAATTCAGAAGTCTCGACTTTTTACGAATACTTAAAATTATGAAGTACCCCCTGTTTTTCGACCTGCGAAACGTCTATGACCCGGTGAAAATGAGAGGCCTGGGCTTCGAGTATTACTCGGTAGGCAGACTTTAGGCGGAGATAACATGGGCAGAGTAAAATTACAGGAGAGAATAGCCGCCGCTATCTCAGAGTTCGATAACGATAATATAGAGCTGTCAACTGGCGGCTTAGAACATTCAGACAAAGAACAGGAGATTAAAGAAACCTGCATTCCCAAAAAAGCAGAACAGCGGGAAGATGATAAATGAGAGATGACGCAAGGAAGAAGGCCGATTTAATAGATGAACTCATAATTCTCAGACGCAGAGTGGCTGCTTTGGAGAACACGCTTCAGGCGTTTCTCAACTGTGAGGCGAATCTCAAAGAGAGCGAGAGCAGATTTCAAATGATGGCTGATTCGGCGCCCGTATTCATCTGGATGGCGAACACTGACGGCATCCGGTGGTTTTTTAACAAGGTCTGGCTTGATTATACCGGCAGGACTGTAGATGAAGAGAAAGACGACAGGTGGATGGACAACATCCATCCTGAGGACATCGAAGGCTTTCGCGAGTCCTACGCTATGGCAACCGGCGTACAGAAACCGTTTAAACTCGACTACAGGTTGAGGCGCAAGGACGGGGTTTACAGATGGGTGCTGGATACCGGTACGCCGCGATTTACCGACGATGGTACGTTTGCAGGGTTCATCGGTTCATGTGTCGGCATCTCTGAAAGGAAGGAGGCAGAGGAGCAGCTTCAGCATATTGCGCATTTCGACCTTCTGACAGATTTGCCCAACAGATTTCTGTTTTTTGACCGCATGAACCAGGCCATAGAGCAGGCCAAACGGTATCATCACAGCATTGCCCTTTTGTTTTTAGACCTGAACCGGTTTAAATCGGTAAACGATACGCTTGGGCATCACGCAGGGGACGCACTGCTGAAAGAAACCGCGAAGAGACTCTCCGGCTGCGTGCGGCATGTGGACACGGTTGCGCGAATGGGCGGGGACGAGTTCAACATCATCCTGTCGAAAATACACGAGCGGGCGGATGTCCAGTCGGTGGCAGAAAAGATAATAGACGCCCTGTCAGTGCCTTTTTATATAGAAGGCACCGAGTGCTCGATAGGCGTGAGCATCGGCATAAGCATATTTCCCATAAATTCGGCCGAGACAGCCATGCTTATCCAGCAGGCAGACATGGCAATGTATAAGGCAAAGGCCGCGGGCGAGAGTTCCTATTGCTTCTGCCCCGATAAAAAAGAATAATAACAAGGCGTAGGGTTTGTCGTCGAGCAGCAGAGGGCGCAGTCAGAGTCCGCGGGAATGAGCGGTGAAGATATTAATAAACTGAAAGTTTCTACAGTTATTTAGTTTTTCTATATTGAGGCAACTTTTCTCTTTACTGTAGTTTTTTTCGTTCTGAATAACAAACAACGTCCCCGGAAACGGCCTCAAGCATAAAAAATATTTTTTATCACCTATTGACAAATCAAAAAATATCTGTTTATACTATTTTCAGTGTAATGTTGAGAATAAGAGGCGATATTAAGAGGAAGCGGAGAGAATTCCCGGTTAGGGGCTGTGCACGTGAGGTCATCCGGGATGCTGTGTGCAAAAAAAAGTTAGGAGAAGAGTTGATTTGCTATTGACAAATGCTTTAAGTGGAGTGTACAATAGTTTTGGTAGCGCTGGAACGCCGTTGTGGCGTGTGTCGGCGCGTAACGGAGATGCACAAAGATGGGTATGAAGATAATCTTTGAGAAAGGGAGGTGAACACAAGAGGGGTTCAACAAGCCTGCGTAGCAGGTGACAATTTGCTTACTTGTTAGGGAAAAAGTAGCTACACTAAGAATTTAGGAGGATTGTAATGAAGAGAAGTTTAATTTATGTTTTAGTTTTAGCTGTTATGTTAACAGCTCTAGGTGTTTGGGGAATCAATAGCGGCACAAGGTCAGCAGACGCAGCGGTACCAACGACTGTCCAGGGTGACACCGTAACCTACTGGCTGCCTTACTTAACAAGCGACACAACAGCACCGATTTATTGTGTCGTATCGAACATGTCCACCCAGACCAACAACTTAAACGCCGGCGATGATAACGTAACCAGCTTCCAGTTCACAGTACTGGCAAACGAAGCTGGAACCGCTTCCAGAACGGCAACTGGTCCTAGCAACTTTGTAAACATTAAGATGAAGAAGACCAGACTGATCCAGTTCCTGGGCCAGACCATCTATCTTGACAGCATTGTAGCAATTGACCTCAGCGGTGATGTAGCCAGCAGCGGCGCCAAGTACGGCGGAAAGCTTGAGTTCTTTGCATCTGGCGCATTAGGTGCACCGGTTGCCTGGAACAGTTCCAGTGCCACCAGCGTCACTAACTACGCCACCAATAATGCACTTTATTCCGGTATGGTCCTTGGCGGAACTCTTCGTTCCACATTTAACTGCACATCGCTCGGTATGGCTTGTTACCAGGGCACTACTACTCCAAAACGTAACGTTGTAGGCTACCATTGTTCAGACTCAGGTCTGTATACCAGTGGTGGTACCAACAATGTTATCGGTGGTATATACGCATACTAATCGCGCAATAGCTTAACCGAACATAGCTGAAAAGGCAGGGCATTAAGCCCTGCCTTTTTTTTTGCTTATCGATTAAGGAAAAAGGGGACAAGCACAGGATGATTCTTTTGACAAGATGCTTGTTGCTCTTATGGCCGCAACTATTGGTATTATTCCATTTCTAAATCATACGTATAATAATATATTTTATCTCACTCCACGACAATCAATTATCACGACCGTTCTTGTCTTGTCGTCATTCCGGCTTGTCTGGAATCTTATCCGGCTTGAGGAAGTGTAGAGACAGATTCCAGACAAGCCGGAATGACGGACTCAGATATTTCATAAATACGCTAAACATAAGCACTGATTATTACTGCACTAATGAATTATAAATAGTATTACTCATTTGGCTGACACCCGGAATTAAATGTCGGAAGCGCCTGCCCGTCGCCCAATACTATATTTGAAACTCGACAATAAGGGGGGCGTGGTCAGAGGGTGTGGGTGTTTTCTTTCTTCGCGGCCAGAGGTCAACTCCGATACCTTTCGTTATATTGACTGCCTGCGCAGTTGCCAGAGCGTAGTCAATCCTCATACCCTGGTCCCTCCAAATGGCAGCCCCGTATGCCCACCATGTGAACTGCCTCCTGCCGGGGCAAAGGCGGCTGAAGACATCCGTAAAACCACTATCGATGACATTCTCAAAGGCGCGCCGCTCTTCGGGCATCGTTGCTATTGTGTCTTTTAGGGCAGCGGGGTCATATACGTCCTCGTCATATCGCGCCACATTAAAATCCCCGACAACGAAGGCCGTCTCATGCGCCATTGTGCTGAGATATTCCCGGAATTTCTCATACCACTGCAACTTATAATTAAATTTCTCAGAAGCTCTTTCTCCGCCGTGAGGGGCGTATACGTTTACCACGGTAATTCCCCCGGCTGCCCCGCCAAGTCGCACCAGAATGACGCGCCTCTGTTTATCCCATTCACCGCCTGCATCAATCCCCTTTGTTACTGAGACAACCGGCAGCCGCGAGCATATCGCAACACCGTTGAAGGCCTTCTGACCGTAGAGTTCACAGTGGTAGCCGAGCGCCTGAAATTCACTAAGGGGAAACCCCTCGTCCACAGTTTTGAGTTCCTGAAGACAGAGGACATCTATATCGTCACCGCGGTGGCCGAGCCAATCTAACAACAGCGGGAGCCTTGCCCTGATTGAGTTAACATTAAATGAACAAATCTTCAATGCGGTATGCCTTGCCTAGAACAGGCCGCCGTTGCCAAAGAAATTCCACACGTCAACCATAACCTTGTCTTTTGGTATATTTAAGGCGGCGTATTCTTTGTGCGGCGTACCAAGCACGATGATATCCGCCCCGCTGATGAGTGTCTCCGCCGTAACAAAGCCGTCGTCGTTTATGTAAACGTCTGAGCACAGCACATGTTTTGCCTCGATTTCCATTATTTTTTTCACCTTGTATGAAAGAGATTCCCTCTTGTCGTCGTTATTTGCCTTAAACGCCATTCCAAGAATGCCGACCGTTTTGTCCTTAAGACAATGGCGGTCTTTTAGTGTGGAGACGATGAAATTCGGGAGCCCTTCGTTTATCAGCATTGCGGCATGGCCGAGGAAAAAACTGTTATTACTAAACGCGGCAAGCTGCATCGTATCCTTGAACAAACACGGCCCGGCGGCAAATCCAGCCGATGGAAATGACGATGCCCGTGGATATTTAAATTTAATCGCATCGAATATCTTATAAAAGTCGAGGTTATGCTGTTCCGCGATTTGATAGAATTGGTTGGATATCGAAAATTGAATATACCGCCATACATTTGTAAAGAGCTTAGCCAGTTCCGCTTCGATAGGCGCAAGATATAATATATCATCTGTCAGAGTCCCAAACAAACTGGCAGCTTCCTGCTCTGAGCCACTGTCGAAAGACGCCACAATCTGGGGCAGCGCGCGAAGCTCGACTACTGCCTTTCCCTCGGCAATGCGCTCCGGGCAAAACGAGACCCTGATTGACTTGCCCTTAGCGGCGAGATATTCTTTTATCTTTTCGGTTGTGCCAGGAAACACCGTGCTCCTCAGGATAATGTGCTGGCCGTCTCTAAGACAGTCCGACAGGTCGTCAAAGAACTGTTTGAAGATAGTAAACTGCGGGTTCAGGTGCTTGTCCACCGGTGTGCCTATGACGATAATAACGTAATGGCTTTCAGTTATCACACCCCTGTCGTTGGACACGAAGAGATTCTTATCTATAACCTGACTGAGGATTTCCTCTGCCCCGTTTTCCAAAAAAGGCATCTTTCCTTTTGACACCATATCGATTGCCTCTGTGTTGATGTCGTACAGGACTACTCTCTTTCCGCCCCGGGCGAGCATAATTCCAAGCGGCAGCCCCACATGCCCTAAGCCGCCAACAACGCACACATCATATCCCATTGCCTTTCATCTCCTTTTAAAATTTTCCTGATGCCGTTAACTAATAACAGCGCTTGCCGGTGGAAATATCTTGCCCGGATTAAGTATGTTTTTGGCGTCGAAGAGTTTCTTTATACCCTGCATTATATCAATATTTACCGAATCCAGCTCCATATTGATGTATTTCGATTTTGTCAGGCCAATTCCATGTTCGCCCGAGATGGAGCCGCCGAGGTCGAGAGTTAATCTAAAGATTTTACGTACAAGTTTTTCAGCCTCGTCATATTTCTTCTTGTCGTTTTTGTCTGTCATGATGTTTACGTGAATATTGCCGTCGCCGGCGTGGCCGAAACATGCGATTGGAACTCCGGCCGCCTCGCCGATGGCCTGCAAGCCCATCAGAAGCTCAGGCACCTTTGTGACGGGAACAACTACATCCTCGTTTATCTTTGTCGGGCTTATCTTATAGAGAGCGGGGGATACAGCCCTCCTCGCCTCCCACAGGAGATCTCTGGAGGCAGTGTCTTCGGCAATTTTTACCTTCCCCTGAAAGCCGCTGCAAATGTTGCCGACCTTGTCGGCGTCGGCTGCTATAGCTCTGCTGTTACCGTCGATTTCGATTAAAAGCAAGGCGTCGATGTCTTCGGGAAACCCGACAGTCTTATATTTGTTGACGGCCGCCAGAGTAATCCTGTCCATAAGTTCCATAGTTCGGGGTATTATACCGTCGGCAATTATACGCGAGACGCTCTTGCCAGCTTGCTCGACAGAGCCAAAGGCAGCAAGAATCGTTATCACATTCTCCGGCCTCGGAAGGACTTTCAGTCTGATCTTTGTTATTATGGCAAGCGTGCCCTCGGAGCCAACCAGGAGGCGTGTGAGGTCGTAGCCTACGACGCTTTTTTTTGTCTGCACGCCCGTGTGAATAATCCTGCCGTCGGGCAGGACGGCCTCCAGCTGCATGACGTAGTCTCTGGTAACGCCGTATTTCAGCGCCCGTGGGCCGCCGGCGTTTTCGGCCACATTGCCGCCGATTGTGCAAGTGTTGAGGCTGGCGGGATCAGGGGGATAGAAATAGCCCTGAGCCCCCAGGGTTCGCTGCAACTCACCGTTTATGACGCCAGGCTCTACCACTACATTTAAGTTGCGGGTATCGACCTCGACTATCTTGTTCATCTTTTCGAAGCTCACCAGAATGGAATCATTTGAAGGGACAGACCCTCCGGTCAGCCCGGTGCCCGCGCCGCGTGGTATTACCTTTATGTCATTTTGCCAGGCAAACTGCATTAATTTAGATATGTCGGCCGCGCTGTTTGGCCAAACAACGGCAGATGGAAGCACATCTATGCCAGAGGCGTCATAGCCGTAACACAGCAGGTCTTCCTTTTCCATAGAATAAGTGCCGTCAACTAATATATCTTTTAAACTTTTCATCCCACCGCCTTTCCGTCAGACTATTATATATAATAGTGGACGATCTGTGCAACCTGCGCGGCAATTGCCCGCCGGAGTACCGAAGCCGCCAACGGGCGGCAGCCCAAACTCTATGATAAAGCATGTGCGAGAACAGGGGTGAAGGGGGATTATCCCCCTTCGTCGTTAATCCTTAGGCTATTATTTCCCATTAAGGCCGTAGAGTTTTCTTACCGCGTAGATGAGGACATCCTTCTCTTCGTCGTTTCCTTTCAGCGCCGTAGTCGGCTGATGGAGCATTTTGTTTATCATGGAGTTCATGGCCTGTTCTATCACCTGTTTGTCTTTTTCGTCTAATCCGCCTAATTTGTGGTAGAGTTTCGCAAGTTCTTCGTTTTTAATGCCTTCGGCAGCCCTTCTCAGCGCCACTATCGTTGGGACTGCGTCAAGGGACTGCATCCAATCGAAAAATACATCTATCTCCTGGTCGATTATCTCCTCCGCCTTCAGGGATTCCTTCAACCGCTCGTTCAGGTTGGCATCGACAACCCCCTGCAGGTCGTCTATGTCATAGAGATAGACATTGTCCAAATCGTTTATCTTAGGGTCAATATTTCGCGGGACTGATATATCGATAATAAATACAGGGCGCTGCCTTCTTGTTTTCATTATCTTTTCCATTTCGGCGAAGTCTAAGACATAAGAGCGTGCGCCGGTCGAACAAATTACTATATCCGAGTGCTCAAGCTCTTTTTTGAATGTGTCAAACTCTATCGCCTTGCCGGAAAACTCCACCGCCAGTGCCAGGCCCCTTTCATACGTCCTGTTGGCCACTATTACCTCTTTTACCCCGCTTCCGGTTAAATGCCTTGCCGCCAGTTCCGCCATCTCACCGGCACCAAGGAGCATAAATACCTTATCGCCCAAATCGCCGAATATCTTCTTTGCCAGCTCCACCGCCGCATATCCGATAGAGACCGCGTTTTCGGCTATCTTCGTCTCCGTTCTGACGCGTTTTGCCACTGAGATGGCCTTTTTCATCAGCTTGTTAAGTATAATGCCCGAGGATTGCTCTTTAAGCCCGATGTCATAGGAGGCCTTTAACTGTCCCAGTATCTGCGGCTCGCCAACGACCATAGAATCCAAAGACGAGGCAACCCGAAACAGATGCCTCACGCCATCCACGCCGCCATGTGCATAGAGGGCGCCTTCCAGAACTTCCACAGGAATTCCATGAAACTCCGAGATGTATTTTTTTATTCGCTCTACCATATTTGCGTCGCTCTCCGCGTGCAAGTATAGCTCGACGCGGTTGCATGTGGAGAGGATTATTGCCTCCCTGACGCCTTGCAGACTTCGCAGGCCGGTCAGGCCTTTTCTTATTTTTTCGCTGTCAAAGGCAATACTCTCCCTTACCTCTACATCCGCCGTCTTGTGATTAAGTCCAACTACCAGAACAGTCATACGAATCCATGAAACGACTTTAATAGTAAATTCACCCCAAAAAAGGTGAACAGTATGGCAATAAATCCGGCGACCGAAAGAATGGCGGTGCGTCTGCCGTGCCAGCCCGCCGTCAGCCGCGCGTGAAGCACTATGGCATAAAACAACCACGTTATCAATGACCAGACCTCCTTAGGGTCCCATCTCCAGTACGTGCCCCATATGGCTTCAGACCACAAGGCGCCCGTGATTATCGCCAGCGTCAATAGTGGAAATCCAATTGTTATCAGGCGGTAATTGATGTCGTCAAGCACCATCAGGCTTGGCAGACGGTGAAACAACCCGTCCAGTTTTTTTGACTTTACGTGCCGTTCCTGTATCAGATACATTATGCCGGCCCCGCAGGCTACCGTAAGGGCGGCCTCCCCCACAAAAGCCAATATCGTGTGAAACCAGAGCCATGAATTCTGTAATATCACAGGCAGAGGCCTTATTTGGCGCGGCAGCACCGAGGAGGACAACATGAGAATAAACACCACCGGCAATACAAAAGACCCCATCAATCCCACTTCATACCTGTACTCAATTATAAAAAAAACCAACACAATGCTCCATGTGAAAAAAGATGCCGCCTCGTGTAAACTCGCCGTCGGCATGTGCCCGGAGATAAGCAGCCGGAGAATAATATTTACTGTGTGAATTATAAAACCGGCAATGGCAAACACGGTCATACCTCTGGAGGTTGCCTTGCTTCCCTTTATCAGGTCGAGTACCGCTAAAATCGTAGCGATAAAATATGATGTCAGCGCAAGCTCAAACGTCAAAATCAATTAAAAACACCCCAGTTCGCAGGACGTTATCCTGATGTTCAGCAAATTGGCCGTCTCCCCCACCTTGTCATACGAAACACCCAGCGCCTCAGCGGCCTTTCTTGCCTGCGCGCATGAAATCCTGCCGTCTTGTGACAGCCCTGTGAGGGTATTTTCTATCTCTTTTCTGATAATCTCGTCCATTACTACCTCCGCACAGCTATCCCAGTCAACCTTGTTCTCGCCTGAAGCACAACAGGCGTCCCATTGCTCACTATACGCCGCGATATTGCAGGTTTTCACCCCGCACGACAATGGCACATAGGGCATATGGTTTAAGTCCGGCGGGAATGCCCTCAATATCAGCACCGACGCCTTCTCAAGCGCCCTCTTAGCGCTGTCTTTAATCTTCATCGGGTCTTCCCCAAATACAAAGGCAACAACGTCAAAGTCAATATGCTCGGCGGGGCTGTTTCCCTCTACCAGTATGCCGTCCATTTCCCAGAACTTATTAATGGCAATACTGAGAATTTCCTCGAGGTCGTGCCTGGGGGATTGAATCCATTGAGCACTGCTGGCCCCGGCGCTGAGCAGCCTTGTCGTGTCCTTATCGCTCTGGTTTATGGTGTCAGCCGCGTCAGACAATGACGTATAAAAGGCAGTCTGCGTATATTTTATAGCGCCCCATGAGCCATTCTTTCTCCCTGTCAGACGCTTCAGCAGGCACTCGGCCAGCGTAGTCTTCCCGCAGCTGCTGTGTGCGCCCCCTATGCACACCAACAAGGGCTTATGATTGAGTTCTGGAATATTTACACTCATTGTTTTGGCAAAAAATCGTCTTATCGCCGGATTTCGCAATTTTTTCGTAAAGCAGAGTAGCGCCGCAATTGGGGCACACCTCTCCCACAGGCTTGTAGGACGATATATACTTACAGTCGGGATAGTTGCCGCAGGAATAAAACAGCTTGCCCTTGAACTTACTCTTTGTTGCCCGCCGTTCAATTATGTCGCCTCCATCCAGAGGACATTTCAGCCCCATAGATATGGGCTTCATATTTTTACACGTAGGATAGTTCGAGCAGCCGAGGAATTTGCCAAATCTGCCCGTTTTGATAACCATCGGGTTTGAGCATTTATCACAGATTTCGCCGGACAGCTCTACAGGCACCTCCTGCTGAATCTGTCCGGTTACCGGGTCAATCGGGCGCGTAGTCTTACACTCGGGATAACCTGAGCAGGCAAGGAACGTCCCGAATCTGCCCGCCTTCATAACCATCGGCTTGCCGCACTTCTCACATACCTCATTCGTAGGGATAAATACCTTTTCCTCACTCTTTGACGCCTTTTCGATGTCTTTGTTAAATGGCAGGTAGAAATCCCCGATAACATCCTTCCAGGGGATTTCGCCGGTCTCTATCCGGTCAAGGTCGTCTTCCATCTTGGCCGTAAACGTTATATCTATTAAGTCATGAAACCGTTTGACGAGAAAATCGTTTACCAGAGTTCCAAGTCCAGAGGGTTTGAACTTGCCGTCTTCTTTCACCACGTACTTTCTGTCCTCGATGGTGGAAAGGGTGGCGGCATAGGTGCTTGGCCTGCCTATGCCCTTGTCCTCGAGGGTCTTGACAAGTGTTGCCTCCGTAAATCTTGGCGGCGGCTGGGTAAAGTGCTGCTGCGGCCGAATATCCAGGAGTTTCAGTGCGTCGTTCTCTTTTAAGTCGGGGAGCAGGGTTGAGGCGTCCGATTCCTCTGTGTCCGGCGTCTCGGAATAGAGGGCAAGGAATCCCCTGAACTTGATAACCGTCCCCGTTGCCCTGAAATGGGCGTCTTTAGCGTCAGTATCGTCAAAGATGTCGAATGTCGTAAGCTCCATCAGGGCCGCGGCCATCTGACTGGCAATAAAACGTTTCCATATGAGTTCATACAGGGCATACTGGTCGTGCGGGAGATATTGCTCGACCACCTCAGGGGGATACTCCATGTATGTCGGCCTTATGGCCTCATGTGCCTCTTGTGCCTGTGCCTTCACCTTGTAATGGTGAGGGGTTTGCGGGAGGTATTCCTTGCCGAAGGTTTTTTCTATATACTCACGGGACCACTGAACGGCCTCAGGGGCTATTCTGGTAGAATCGGTTCGCATGTATGTAATAAGACCTACCGCACCCTTTTTACCAATCGCCACACCCTCATAAAGGCGTTGGGCGGTTGACATGGTCTTTTTTGCGGTGAATCTTAATTTTCTCGAGGCCTCCTGCTGAAGCGTACTGGTTATAAATGGAGGATAAGGTGTGCGTCTTTTTTCTTTCCTGTCTATGTTGACCAGGGAATAGTTTCTCTGTAGAAGGCTCTCCTTAATAAGCTCCGCGTCTTTTCCCGAGGTTATCAGGAATTTATTTTCTTTGCGTGCGGCGTCGCCGGAGTTCTTAAGGGCGCGTTCTATGACGGTATCTCCCTTGTATTTAAACAGCCGGGCCGGGAACTCCGGCTCAACGGCCCCGGCAAACTTCGCGGTTATAGACCAATACTCCTCCTGATTAAACGCCTCTATCTCCCTCTCCCTTTCAACCACTATGCGAACGGCCACAGACTGTACCCTTCCGGCACTGAGACCGTAGCTTACCTTTTTCCACAACAGGGGGCTTAGTGTGTAGCCGACCAGCCTGTCAAGCACACGGCGCGCCTGCTGGGCGTTGACCTTATTGGTGTCTATGAGGGTTGGGGACTTCATGGCCTCTCTCACGGCGCGTTCGGTTATCTCGTTAAACGTGACGCGATATACGTTGGACAAGGCGGCCTCAGCGGTAATAGTCTCCGCTATATGCCATGCTATTGCCTCCCCTTCGCGGTCAGGGTCGGGGGCGAGGTAGATGTTCGACGCCTTTTTGGCTGCCGCCCTAAGGTCGCTGATGACCTTTTCCTTTCCTGGTATGGTTATGTATTTTGGCGTAAAGCCGTTTGCGGTATCGACGCCAAGTTCCTTTTTAGGCAGGTCGAGGATGTGCCCGACAGAGGCCTTTACTGAAAATCCCTTGCCGAGTATCTTCTCTATTGTCTTGGCCTTCGCCGGGGACTCAACGATTACCAGCCCGCCGGGGACGTTATTCGTCTCATCGGGGGTGGCGGGGTTATCCGGCTTATTTTTCTTTACTGGCTTATTTCTCTTTACCGGCGTTACCGGGACGGCGCCGGTAGTAATGGTGTCTTCCTTAGTTTTCTTTAGTGCCATGATATCCTTTTGCCATTGCCAAATATCAGCGAATAGACGTCGTCTCTGTCCATACACGTATCTTTTGAGACGACATACGCCAGAAACGCCTTCAGCGTATCGATGTCCTCATCGCTCATGAGGTCAAGCCCTTCGAGGTTCGACAGGTCCTCGTATAAGTCCGTAATATCAAAATCGTTAATGGCTATTTTTATCTTTGATTCGTCAAAGTTCATATCGCTGCTGATTATCTCGTTAGCGATTATCCTTAGCAGCGTCATAAATCTCTTATACATTTACCCTCCTGCATATCTGTTACAGACCATTATAAAGCAACGGTAACATTTTTCGCCATTAAACAAGCTGAAACTTCTTTCCATCTATTTGCCTGACCACTCCTTTTATTTCAAGCCCTAATAATAATGTAAGCGCCTCGCTCGAAGCAACACCGCTGTTACGAATTATTTCATCGATGTGAACGGGTTCATGGGAGATTTGACAGCAGAGCCGCTTTTCCTCCGCGTCCAGTGCAATTTCAACCTTTTTATTAGATTTTACAAAACCCTTGAGGATATGCCTTAGTTCTTCTACAATGTCGTCGGCGCTTTGGACGAGTTTTGCCCCCTTTTGAATCAAACTGTGCGTACCGGCAAACGATGACGACATAACATTGCCGGGTACGGCAAACACCTCCCTGCCCTGCTCGAGGGCAAACTCCGCCGTAATCAGCGCCCCGCTCCTCTGTGACGCCTCAACGACGAGCACCCCAAGCGAAAGGCCGCTTATCAGCCTGTTCCTGACGGGGAAGTTCTCCCTTAGGGGTTTAGTGCCCGGCAGGAACTCCGACACAACCGCCCCCTCTTCGACTATCCTCCGGTATAGCCACGCGCTCTCAGGGGGATATATGACGTCAACCCCTGAGCCAAGCACGGCTATCGTGCTGCCATTGTTCTGTATAGCCTTTCTATGCGCCGCAGTGTCAATGCCCCGTGCCATGCCGCTTACAATCGTAAACCCCATCGAGGACAGCTCCGACGTAAATCTCTCCGTAACGCTTATCCCATAGTGCGAGGCCTTTCTCGTCCCAACTATGGCAAT
Organism: Nitrospirota bacterium; assembly: GCA_015233015.1. GTDB lineage: Bacteria > Nitrospirota > Thermodesulfovibrionia > Thermodesulfovibrionales > Magnetobacteriaceae > Magnetominusculus. The sequence continues at coordinate 23,129 of JADFYO010000002.1, forward strand.
GGCATAACGGTCTTCTTCCCTGATTTGCCCCTTCATAAACAGGACTAACGGGTGGTCGGGGATTTCCTTAAGCAGAACGGGATAATCGGCGTCTTTATAATACAGTATTCGAATTCCGGCCTTTTCACATTTCCCGATGACCTTGTCCGTCTCGCCCCATGCCTTGAAGTTTGCTATCCCTTCTGCCCTCCCCTTGCCCACACCTTCGACTTGCAGAAGCTCCTTCATCGGGGCGCGAAAGATGTTTTCGGGTGTTCCAAAGGCGTTTAACAGTTTTCTGGTAGTCCCCGGTCCAATAACCGGTATAGACGAAAGGGCAAGCAGGTATCTTAGTTCATCCTGCACTTTTACCATGTCCTGACTTAGTAATCCTGGCGTTTTTTAATCTCAATGCGTTGAGTTTTATAAATCCGGCGGCGTCCGTCTGGTCATATACATCCTCCTCTTCAAACGTGGCAAGGCCGGCGTCATAAAGCGACACGGGAGACTTCCTTCCCACAACTATGCAGCCGCCCTTGTAGAGTTTCAGGCGCGCCGTTCCTGTAACACCCTTCTGTGTCTCATCGATAAATTTTTGAAGGGCCAGACGTTCCGGTGAAAACCAGTACCCGTAGTAAACCATCTCGGCGTATTTCGGGATTAATGAATCCCTGAGATGCAGCACCTCTCTGTCCATCGTTATCGACTCCACCGCCCTGTGCGCCGCATGGAGGACTGTGCCTCCGGGGGTTTCATACACCCCTCTGGATTTAATGCCCACGTAGCGGTTTTCTACTATGTCTATTCTGCCCACACCGTTTTCCCCGGCGACTTCGTTCATCTTATCGAGCAGCTGGTATGGCGTCATAGAAACCCCGTCAACGCTGACGGGATTGCCGTTTTCGTAAGTGACTTCGACGTACCGGGGTTTATTGGGCGCCTTCTCGGGCGGGGTCATAAGCGTCCACATGTCGCCGGTTGGTTCAGCCCACGGGTCCTCTAATATGCCTCCCTCGTAGCTTATGTGCAGGGCATTTCTGTCTGTGCTGTAAGGCTTGTCCTTTGTGGCGGTGACGGGGATGCCGTGTTTTAGCGAGTATTCGATGAGGGACTGGCGCGACTTAAACGGCCACTCACGCCACGGGGCGATGATTTTAATGTCAGGCTTCAGGGCGTAGCAGCCAAGTTCAAAGCGAACCTGGTCGTTGCCCTTGCCGGTTGCACCGTGGGCCACGAACTCAGCGCCTTCCTTTAAAACTATCTCAATCTGTTTTTTTGCGATTAGAGGCCGCGCTATGGAAGTCCCCAGCAGGTAATTATTTTCATAGAAGGCATTGGCCCTGAACATGGGGAACACGTAGTCTCTTACGAATTCCTCCCTGACATCTTCCACATACACCTTTGAAGCGCCTGTTGCAAGCGCCTTTTCCCGCACGTTATCAAGCTCCGCGCCCTGTCCAAGGTCGGCGCAAAACGCTATTACTTCTAAGTCATAAGTATCTTTTATCCACTTAATGGCAACCGACGTATCGAGGCCGCCGGAGTACGCCAATACAACCTTTCTCATACCATGCTCCCAAAAATTATTTTTGCCAAAGAGAAGGCTAAGCAGCCCCCCCACGCGTAAAAGTAGCATTATACGATGAAAAATGTAAACATAATTTTCACGGGCGACCTACGGCCTCGTAATTGCCTGATAATCACAGGGCAAACGCACGGCGTATTTCTTTATCGGTCATTGCAAGACCAGACCTCAATGACCAACAATTCGCGATACGCATAGACAAAACCTCATGTATGGTGATACAATACCTTCATGGAAGCTATCGTAAGGGATTTAGATTTAACGGAAATCATTAACGGCGAGGAAATTATGGGGCATAGTCCATTTGGAAGGCATCAGGACATGGCAGCCAACTTATTTGTCGTTATGCGTCAGCATGTCAGGAAAAATCATTTGGGGAAGCTATTGTTTTCACTATAGATGGTGTTATGGATCATATAACAATTCCCTTCCAAGAAATTGTCTCAAATTATGGAGGAGCCTTAATAGATATAAGCTCATTGAGTGAAATGTCTAAACATGGTAGTTCTATCGTTTCTAATTTAAACAATGGATTAATGCAGCTTTTTCTATCGGAGGCACAATCTGATAAATACGGTCTGCCGACAATACCTCCAATATTAGAACGTTTTATAGTACATGATTTTCTTGTTTGTGATATTGTTGCACTTGATAGTATACAAGGAATGGCTATAGCAGTCAAATATAGGAGAGAAAAACCAAAAGAACGTTTTAATAAAAAAGACTATAATTCATTAAGTGGTTATTCAAATCTACTTCTTAATAGAGAAGAAAGCAAGAATTCTAAAAATGTAAACTTTATAATTGAACTGGCCAACAAGTTACCACTTAAATTTACATATATTCCTAATGAACTTTACAATTACTGTGATAAGCTTATTAGGAATACATCCAACTCTATTAAAAATATTGATGTGAATACTCCATGGAATAATTACGGTTTTGGTGGAGAGAAATCGTATCAGGACAACAGAAGTAATTTTTTAGATTGTGACAACCACATTTGTCGATCTAATTTAGGTGTAGAGCGTACAATATTTTACTATGAAATTGCGGCGGCGGCGCGTGTTCCAATTGTTTTACATCCAGCTCGTAACGTGGAAATGATGAATATTAATAGAGCTATAATAGACGCATACAAAACGATTAAACAAAGACTTAAAGAGAAATTTGAGAATCCTATTAACCATTTGTTTTCTAACATAAATATAGATATTTCGTTGCAATATCCAGCACTATCAATGTACATGCTTAAACTATCCGCGAAACGAGGGCAATCTCTTCTTCAAACTGTGCTTGAAATTCGAGAGACAAAAGAAGCTAAAGCATTTAGAAATTGGCTAAAAAATATTCAGTATGGATTGGTAGATGATTCCTACAAAGAAAAGTTCAACGCTCTTAAATTATTAAATGAAATAGATAAGATTACAAAAGTGTGGATTGATGAGCTTAATACATCTGCTGGTATTTCATACAAGCCGAGAAGTATTACTTTGTCTAAATTACCTCGTATAGGTTTAATCTCGAGTTTATTAGATGATATATCATTTCCGGATCCAATACTTGTAAATACTAAATCATACCTAACATTTATATCACAATGGTACGCTTGATAGGTTGAGAATACATTTAAAATAAGCAAATGGAGATTAAATATTCAGAAAAATCAGTAAAAGAATTAACAAGACTACTTAAGGGCAATAGGAAAAGTGCAGAGAACATAATTAAAACAATTGAGTCTTATGCTGAAGACCCATCAATAAATTATGATGTGAAGATACTTAAAGGGACATTAGGAGATTTTAAGAGACTTCGCATAAGAGATTATAGAATTATATTCGGGGATGACGGAACTACGATGCTTATTTATGAGATAAAACACAGAAAGGAGGCATATAGATGATAAAAACACAAGTAATAGAAGAAAACGGTAAGCCCTTTGCCGTAATAATGGACTACAATGAATACCTGAAATATAAAGAGATCGAAGAAGACAGAGATGACTATTATTCTGCAGTTGAAACTAAGTTAAAGAACAAGAAGTGGGTAACTCATAAGGATTTAAAAAATAAGTTAGGTATATAGTGACATGGATTTATAGATTAGCGTCAATGTAACCCCACGAACTATACTATGATGATTATTAGGTTGGGAGACAGCATCCTTTACAGAGTCATAATGGGGTCGGGTGCAATGACATAAACGATAATGCTCTACTGACATCAATATGGCACGCCTGTCCAGATTAGAATTTCCCGGTACTATCTGCCGCATCAACTCAGTGAGCACTGCCCCCCTATCCTTACCTTCAATCATCTTGACCCCTTAATATTCGGTCAGGCTGATGCCGCCTGATAGATAACCGGCTTATATTCTGGCGATGGGATAGGCTTTCCCGCAGCTCGCGCAGCCTCAAGCCATAGTTTTTTGGCCTGTTGAACTTCATGCAGCGCCTCATCAGGTGTCTCACCAAATGCGGAGCACGCCTCAAGGTCGGGGATGTCGGCGATGTAACCGTCGTCATCCTCCGAATAGAAAATATTTATATGATAATCGCGCATTACTCATCCTATAGTTTCAGGTTATGTTTCTCAACCAGCTTCAGGAGCTGGCGTATTTGATACGGTTTTGCCTGGCCTTTGACATTCTGAAGGTTCACGAGTTCAGGAATATCAGGACAGAAGAATATGTGGTGGCTGCCTTCGGTTCTTGACAGCACAAAACCGAAACCTCTGACAAGATTTACCTCAATCTGAGAATCTTATATTTTTAGAACTAACAATTATTTCTTTAAGCAATTTCCGTCTGTTCATATTTCATATCTTACTGGTCGAACCAGTTACTTGTCAACAATGATGGGGCAGGGTTTCACGGGCGGCCTGCTGCCTCGTAATTTCCAGACAAAATCACAGGGCAGCCACACTACACATTTCCGCCATTGCCACCTGCAAGACGGCATAACACAATTATAATAATATATTCATTATCAATAAAATAATTCTTGACGTATAATTCTTTAAGTGTTATTATAGTTTTTGAGCTGCTATGTTCATAGCAGAATATCTTGTTTTAATACCCACTTAAAGGAGGTAGTTATGTCAGATGCTTGTTACATTCAAGACCAAAAGACGGGCAGATTTATGGGGAGAAGGCCGGGATGTTCGAACAGTAAGGGCGAGGCGTCAGAGAAGCTGCTTCAGAAGGTTGAAAAGGAAAAAGGCGTTATAGTGCGCAGGGTTGACGCTGCGGCAGCCGCAGGAACACTGCAACGTCAGGATAGCCCGGCAAAGGACAAGGCAGAGGAATTAGCGCGTGCGGTTAACAGCGGGAAGCTACCCTGAGGCGCTATACGAGTTGACAAAGGACAGCCGCTCATCGGGCCGTTACGCTAAGGCGATTGACCTTTTAGACCGGGACGCCAGTTATTGGAATGGCATAAGATCAAAAACCGGTTCAGACGAGGTTGATACGCTGATAGGCAGTTACGCCGGCGCACCAGTACCGGGCGCTGCAGACTTCGCGTTGAATCTCGCTGGCGGCAAGTCGGGGATGCAAAATGTGAGTGATGAGAAGCCTCTTGACTTACCATCAGGTGCAACTAAGAAGCAGGTTGAGAATGAACTTAAGGAGAGGCTTGATAATATCAAGAAAAAAGCCTATGATTTTAATAAGACGAATACCAAAGAAGGTAGATTTGATAAGGACAAGTTTACAAAGTACAGCGGCAATACGATGGAGACAAACGCTACTTATTATAATTTAGACTCGCCAACATCGAGCGGTGAGAAATACGATAAGTATGCAATTACTGGAGCAATGCAGCCAATCGACGTGGGCGATCTTCGTGGAGGTAAATGTGAATACGCCAAGGTTACTAACACCGTGAATGGGAAGAGTGTTATAATCAAAATCAACGATAGGGGGCCTAAGACACCAATTGTGATCGGCAAAAAGCCTGATATAAATGGAAAGCTCGAGGATGTAAAACAGAAAATGCTGGATCCAACAAAAGCCCTTGACCTCTCGGTAGCAGCATATGCTGCAATTACGCATAAGGATGGTGCAGGTAAATTACATGTCAAGATTGAGTTCTTGTCTAAATCAGCAGGAGAGACTCAATATAATACTCAGAGGAGGAATACTGACCAAAGTGCTCTTAAGAAACATGTAGATGAAATAGCACCGTCTAACAAGAAAAAGATATAGGCGTTTAGATAGCATTTTACTTACAAAAATGAGAGGAGCATAGACACACTCCTCTCATTTTTTATTTTATTAAAAAAATTGCTTGACAACCGAATATACGTATGTTTAACATACGGGAGATGAACAATTTAAGTCAACGCTGGAGTTAAACATATGTCATTGTGTTTGAGAGTAGCGGTTTTGTTGGTTGTCTCGTTGGCGGCGTTCTCACCGGAGGCTGGATTCGCGGCAAAATGTGAGGATAAGTTTTATATTATCTCATTGAAAGACTCATACCTTAATAAGAAATATAAAGTTAGGGCATTCTTTGGATATCCAGGCAATTATACCTATGGCATACCCAGAATGCCGAAAGGCTGGTTCTACGACTTTCCTGATGAACATGGAACGGACTCATTAATAATTGGCAAGGCTGACTCAGACAAAGAAGCCATTGATATTGAATTTTTTAAAGAATTTCTTACTATTATTATCAAGACAAAATATGATCTGAATAAAAAACCAGATTTTAGCATGACACTGATTTGCAATAAACCAGATGGAACCCCTAAAATATTAGATTTACAAACCAAAGACTTTAAAATTAAAAGAATTCACAAATGCCTGAAGTGGTATTATTAATCAATGACTGAAATGATTGTTTTATACCGTCTAACATTGAATATTAAAAGCAAACTGTCGGTTTTACAGATGGTGGCGGCGGCGCTTTTTATAATTAGCAGTGTTCCCGCCACCAGCGATGCGGCTGAATGCAAATACAGGTATTATTCTGTTTCGTTTGATCATCAAAATTATTACAACGATCAAAGAATCAGAGCATTAGAGATGAGGATTTTCGATGCTTATATCTATGACCTTCCAAAATTACCATCGTCATGGGTGTATGAAATTGGTAATAATTACGCCCCTCATGGGAGAGTTGCTTTTATGTACGCCACGGCAAAGTCAGACAATCATACCATCGAATATAAAGATTTAGAGAATTTTCTTATTCTGCGGCAGCCTAAAAATAAACCGGAAGAAGAGAAAATCTACATGCGATTGATTATATTATATATAGGTAAGAAAGGCGGTACCGGCATAGATATTGAAGAGGCCGATGACGATGCGTTTACCGTTAAAAGGATTGACGAATGTTTACCGGAAAAGCCAAAGAAACATTAATAATACTGATACTTGTATTGTTGCCCTTCTCAGCTGCCGGCGGGGATGAACTCTACTGCGTGTCATTAAAAAAAGATTTTAAGATTAGCGACAAAATTTATTATGGTATAACGGACGCTGATTTTGAAGTAACGAACGCTGAGATATACGGTATTCTTCACAAACCCATCGGATGGGTCATGTCCGTGTGGAAAGACATCGGCGGTGACGGAGGCTTTAGCGGTGGCGCTTTAGTGGGTGCCGGCAGCATAAGAAAATTGAGCTTTTTCTATGACGATTTCGTGATAATAAAGATAAAACAAGAGGTTAAATTAAACGATATCAAGTTAACGTTAAAATTAGAAACAGATGAGGGACTTAGAGACGGCACGTATGATAAAGACTATAACGGCGATAAAACGTATAATTTTACAAATAAAGATTTTAACATTCGCAGATGCAAAAGTAAGCAGTACTAAGACAGCCACTCCGATCAGGGATAAAGATTGCCCAAACCCGCCGAAAGGTATAGACAACTATCACGAAGACCCGACAAGTGCCATAGACCTCTCGCCTGCGCCAAGTGCAAGTTTATGTTGTTGGGGATGTGGCGAAGTCTGCGATAATTTCGAGTCCGTCTATCCACTCAAAAATAGCATCACTTCGAGACGTGGGATATGAGCGCCAAATTAACTCAAAGGGATGATTTATTGCGAATCCTATATAAAAAGGAAGTAAGTCGGTCACATTTTTGAAAGTTTCCGCATTAAGATGAAGACAAGCGTTGCGGACAATTTGAAGATGCTTGGGTGCCTGTAGGTTACAACCAAAAGCATTAGTTAATGTAACTTCATTAGAGATACCCAAAGAAGGAATCACAGAGAGGAACTTGTTTATATCCCCCCAAGTAGGTTGCTTCCACATGGAATTAATGCGACCAGTGGATTTGAGCGGTTTACCTGGTGCATACTCTTTAAACTCATAAGCAATTCGTTGCCAGGTATTATCTCCCGAACGTCCCGCTACTAGAGATCCATCCCTGTTAAGCGTACCACTACAGGACAATATAATTATTTCACGGCAGAATTTGCACCAGACCTGCCATAGCTCCGAGATTAAACTGACTGAAGCATATTTAAATCTCCAATCACGATGATGTTTAGGTGCATCTATTATTTGGACGGCCAGATTACGCAAATCAGCCGTTTCGTTAGTAAACCGCTTATACAATTGTGTCATTACTATCTAATAATCTGCGCTATTGTTCTTGTTCTGGTCCTACGCTGAGCGGCCTTAGTTGTTGTGCTTGTGGCGGCATCAACATATTCTCTAAACTCGCCTTTTAAATCTTTTATTTCGTGAGCATATGATAACGCCAACATCTGTTCGATAGTTTTCTTATCATATTTTATGTCGCCCATGGGTGAGGAAAAACCAACAGCATTCTCACCATCAGGAATTCCATATTTAATATACGCAAAAGCACAAAAAAACGAATGTACAGCATATGTTTTCATAAGATAGGTGTTGCGTAGTTCGCTAAAGTTGAGGGCAAGAGTATCGAAGAAAGATGTGATAATATCGCGGTAACGATCTTCGTTCTCAAAATCCTTTTCATATTTTTTATAAATATCATCCGTAGATTTTGATGACTTACTAACTATTCCCTCATCAAGAACTATGGCAAGATCTGCAATAAATTCCACATCGGCCATTCTCATAATTTGCTTTGATGATAGTATCCCAAATTGCTCTATTACAACACCTATTTTATCTGCAAGCTGGGCAGCAAACCATTTGAATTTGCCTTGATACTTTGCATGTCTCTGCTCCGCTGGGTTCAGAGGTGCAGTATAGGCATTCATCCTCCGAAACATTTCAAGAATTTCATACTTTTCGGCTGACAGTATTTTATCAACTTGAATGATGACCGTACGGAAAGCGTCTTGAGTTTCATCAGGCAAGTCTTTAAAATAACAGCCGCTATATTTTTGCGATGCCTTTGATAGGCGCAACTCATTATTCAAAAAATCAATAATTGTATGTATACGTTGTTGCCCGTCCACGATTTCCCACATGGGCTTCTTTTTGGACTTATCATATATCTGGTGAAAATAAAGTTTTGGAAATGGATAGCCTTCCAAAATCGTATCAATAAAATAGACTCTTGCAGTATCCGGCCATATTCCATCACTCCTCTGATAATCACGATTAATTTTGATATCTTTATCGAATCCCTCTACTATTTCAGAGATTGTATGCTCTGAGCGACTTATTTGCATCTTAACCTCCTGTCTGGCAACTCATTCCCATCTAATGCAGAACACCCTTTCTTCATGCAAAAACAGAGCTTTGCTACTCTTCAGATTTATAAAAAAGTTTATCACAATTCGGTGCTGTTGTCAAGCTAAACATTCATTAATAAGACAAGGGTATGGGTCAGGTCTTGCTGTAACTAGACCCGTGCAATATTTTGTCTTGACAAAGCCTCTCACTATAGAGATAGAATACTTACCTCTGCGATCAGTGCTGAGATGACTGTACGGGATGAGACTTCGCATTTTCCCGAAGTGCTGAAACATGCCGTTTAATAGCGGAAACTGCGGTTTTTATGTGTTGCTTAGGATTACAGTTGGAGATCGACGTTTATGCCGGATGCCGGGCTTAGTCAACTAAAAATAGATAAAACATCTTTCGTTAAACGAAAGCAGCCCAGAAAGCTTGTTTATCTGATTATCATAGTATCGATAATAATCGCGGCTGCTGGGTTTTACGCCAGGGTGGTGAGGGTTTTAACGGTTGACGCCTCGGTAGTGTCGCTTATGTATCCGTCAGAGACTGTAACAGTGTTAAACGCAAGCGGATACGTGGTTGCCGAGCGTAAAGCCGCTGTTTCTTCTAAAATCACGGGACGGCTGGTTTCTATTAACGTTGAGGAAGGAAGCCGGATAAAAAAAGGCGATATCCTTGCAAGGCTTGAAAACGACGATGTGATTGCGGCAATAGACCACGCCGAAAGCGGCACGATACGAGTAGGCGGCGTGGATATTACGTCATTAAACGACAGGGAATTGTCCCGCTGGCGGGCAACTCATGTGGGGTTCATTTTTCAGTTTTATAATCTTATCCCTGTCCTTAGCGCACAAGAAAACGTGGAACTTCCGCTTATTCTTACAAACCTTAGTAAAAAAGAACGCCTTCAGCACGCTACGGAGGCACTGCGCGTAGTTAATCTTCTCGATAGAGCCAGGCACTACCCGTCTCAGCTTTCAGGGGGTCAGCAGCAGCGGGTTGCCATAGCGCGCGCCATAGTTACCGACCCCACAATAATTGTCGCAGATGAGCCTACGGGAGACCTTGACCGCCACAGCGCCAAAGATATTTTAGAGCTTATGACAATACTAAACGCCCAACACGGCAAGACCATCATTATGGTAACTCACGACCCCAGGGCGGCAGAAAAGGCCCATATCGTCAGAAACTTTGACAAGGGCGTCCTTACCGAATGTATAGAAAACCCCAACGCCGCCAGGAAAACATAATTGTTCCTTTTAAAACTGATACTCAGAAACTCATTCCGGCATAAGCTGCGCACGGCGCTTACGATGCTTGCGGTAGCGGTAGCGGTCTTAGCGTTTGGGATGCTGCAGAGCATGGTAGATGCGTGGTATGCCGGGGTTGACGCAGCCTCGTCAAACCGCCTCATTGCACGTAATGCCATTTCATTGAATTTCTTTTTGCCGCTTTCATATAAGGAAAAGATCAGGCAGGTTGAGGGCGTCTCCGGCGTGGCATTCGGGAATTGGTTTGGCGGCATATATATAGACGAAAAGAATTTTTTTGCCAATTTTGCTATGGATATGAAATCGTTTCTGGAGATTTATCCTGAGTTTTTGATTGACGACCAGCAGAGAAAAGCACTGCTTACCGATAGGAAAGGGGCCGTTATCGGCGCAAAACTGGCCAGAAGGTTTGGCTGGAAGATTGGCGACGTCGTTACGCTGCGTGGTACGATTTTCCCCGGAAACTGGGATTTCACAATACGGGCTATCTATAAGGGACACGATAAAAACATCGACGAGACACAGTTTATCTTTCACTGGGACTACCTTAACGAAAAGTTGAAAACTATGAACATTGCAAAAGGAACGGACTCCATAGGGTGGTACGTTATCGGCGTATCTAAACCTGAGCTTGCCGCCGAGGTATCTCAACGAGTAGATAAACTATTTAAAAACTCGATGGCTGAGACCCTTACCGAGACAGAAAAGGCGTTTCAGATGAGTTTTGTCTCTATGACGGAGACCATACTGACCGCGGTTCAATTGGTCTCATTCCTTGTGATATTTATAATACTGGCCGTGGTGGCAAACACGATGGCAATGACTGCGCGTGAGCGAATACGTGAGTACTCGGTGTTTCGAAGCCTTGGATTTGAACCTTTATATATATTTATGATGATAGCCGGAGAGTCGGTGTTTATAACCATAGTGGGCGGGAGTGTGGCGATATTGTGTACATTTCCGGCAGTCAAGGGATTTGGCGATTATATGTCGGCGTATTTGCCGGTTTTCAATGTGTCTTCGGAGACGATAGCGTTGGATGCCGTTATTTCACTGGCTGTGGGACTTTTGGCATGTATCATACCACTTTGGTATTCGCTGAAGATACGCATAGCGGATGGGCTGAGGGCTATTGCATGACAGGGCTGTTGTTGCAGTATTCTCTGAGAAACCTTCTCAGACGGAGGCTTACCACCGCACTGACCGGCTTAGGTATGGGCCTCGTGGTGTTTGTGTTTGCGGCGGTGCTGATGCTTTCAAATGGATTTGTCAGGACGCTTGTTACAACCGGCTCACCGGATAACGTCGTAGTGTTGAGGAAATCGGCGGGGGTGGAGGTGCAAAGCCTGATAACCCACGAGGATGCAGACATTATAGAAAGCCACTCTAATGCAAAAACAGACGTTGACGGGCGCAAACTCTCTGCACGTGAAATCGTAATACTTGTAAGCCTTCCCAAGAAAATAACCGGTAAACCGGCTAATGTGGCAATTCGCGGCGTAACGGATAAGTCTTACAAACTGAGGCCGTCGGTTAAACTAATCGAGGGCAGGTTTCCTCGTGCCGGTTCAACGGAGATTGCCATAGGAAAGAGCATCGCAAAGGGATTTAAGGGAACGGAAATCAGGCAGAGCCTTCGGTTTGCCATGCAGGACTGGGTGGTGGTGGGCATATTTGATGCCGAAAACAGAGGGTTCAGCTCTGAAATATGGGGTGATGTAAATGTGATTTCACAGTTTTTTAAAAGAAAAAACGTGTATTCCTCGGTTATATTTAAACTAAATGGCGGCAATATGTTTGATGCCACAAAGGAGAGAGTTCTGCGCGACCCGCGCCTTAAAGTTGACGTTAAGCGTGAAAACCTCTACTACGAGGAACAGTCTGAGATGATGTCAAAGTTTCTTACGATACTGGGGATATCCCTGACCCTGATATTTTCCCTTGGGGCGATAATCGGGGCTATGATAACGATGTACACGGCAACCGCAACGAGGACTGCCGAAATTGGAACGCTCAGGGCGCTGGGATTCAGTCGTTTCGGCATACTGATGGCATTTATCTCGGAATCACTGTTTTTAGGGGGTATTGGAGGAATTGCAGGGATATTTCTTGCGTCATTTTTGCAGTTTTTTACCGTATCCACTATGAATTGGCAGACATTTTCGGAGCTGGCCTTTACGTTTTCCATAAACTTCGAGATAATCCTGTGGGGGTTTGCATTTTCCCTGATAATGGGTTTTGCCGGAGGCGTTCTCCCCGCCATAAAAGCAGCCCGAATGAATATCGTGGACTCCCTAAGGAACGCATAATCGACAGCCCCATCCTCCGATACATTCCCACGGCTATGATATGTATCATATCTTACTATCAATTTATAATGTTATAATTGATTGTTAATAAATTACAACGTGTGAAAATCTGGAGGGAAAATGGAAAATGTAAGTCTTCACGGAAGCATAAACGAACTTCATGGGAAAGTTAAGAAAGACGGCATGTCAAGTATGCTGGAGCGTTTCGATGCTCAGGAGAAAACTCGCTGCACTTACTGCACTAAGGGTGTAAGCTGCCAATTGTGCAGCCAGGGACCATGCAGGATAACAAAATATGCCGACAGAGGTGTGTGCGGCATAGACGCAAACGGCATGGTGATGAGAAATTTGGTGCATATAAATATTTTTGGCACCGCCGCGTATTCATATCACGCAAAAACAGCTTTTAAGACCTTAAAGGCTGTGGGCGAGGGGAAGGCTTCTTTTGAGATAAAAAATGAAGAGATGCTCAATAGTGTTGCCGTTACGCTTGGAGTAGGAAAACAGAAGAGCGTAAAGGAAACTGCCCTGAAGGTAGCCGAATTTTTCATGAATGAATTTCATCGTGACTCTGACGAGGAATCAAAGCTCGTTGAGATATTTGCGCCTGAGTCGCGTAAAAAAATCTGGAGGGATATGGGGATTTTCCCGGGCGGTCCACTTCATGAAATCATGGACACGGAAACCAGGTGCATGACCAACATTGACTCTGACTATGTATCTTTAGCGAAAATGGCCTTGAGAATGGGTATCTCCATGGCTTACTGTTCCCAGATTCCACTCGAGATTGTCCAGGACATCCTTTTTGGTACCCCTACGCCTCATGAGACTTTTGTAGATGTCGGCATTATAGACAAAGACTATGTAAACATTCTTCCAAACGGCCATGAGCCATTTGTCGGGGCAGCTATCATAAAGCTTGCCCATCGTGACGATGTTCAAAAACTTGCCCGTGACAAGGGCGCTAAGGGTATCAGGGTTGTGGGTTCTATCGAGACCGGACAGGAGTTGATTCAGAGATTTCCAACTGATGATGTTTTTGTAGGACTTACCGGCAACTGGATAAACCAGGAATATGTAATGGCAACCGGCGCTATAGACCTTTTTGCGGTTGACATGAACTGTTCTGTGCCGACTTTAGGCCTTTACGCGGACAAATATAACTCAACCGTAGCAAGCGTATCAAAGCTTGTCAGAATACCGGGCGTAAACATTAACTTTGATTACACCGCTGAAAAAGTAGAGGAAATCGCTGGGAAGCTGATAACCATAGCAATAGATAACTTTGAAAAAAGGAAGGGTAAAGAAACACTTATTCCTCAGAAAAAACAAAGCGCAATAGTAGGGTTTTCAACCGAATCCGTGCTTAGAGCACTGGGTGGAACCCTGACCCCGCTTCTCGACGCGGTAAAGGCGGGTTCTATAAAAGGCATAACTGCCCTGGTCAGCTGCTCAACCCTGGCAAACGGACCGCAGGACGCCCTGACCGTAGCAGTTGCTAAAGAGCTGATAAAGAGAGACATCCTTGTACTCAGCGCAGGTTGTGGAAATGCGGCCTTGCAGGTGGCAGGACTGCAAAGCCTCGATGCCATAGCGTTAGCAGGCCCTGGACTTCAGGGCGTATGCAAGGCGCTGGGAGTTCCGCCGGCACTGAGTTTTGGCACTTGTACCGATACGGGAAGACTTGCTAATCTGGTAACAGCCGTTGCCGGGGCGCTTGGCGTTGACGTGTCACAGCTGCCTGTAGCCGTAACAGCTCCTGAATTCATGGAACAAAAAGCGACGATTGACGCCATGTTTGCCGTAGCTTTTGGTCTCTATACACATGTTTCGCCGGTACCTGCCGTAACGGGAGCACCGGATGTAGTTAAACTCCTGACTGAAGACATCGAGAATCTCACCGGAGGGAAAATTGCCGTTGGCGATGACCCTGTTCAAATTGTAAACGGCATCGAAGACCACATTATGAAAAAGAGAAAGGCCCTGGGCATATAATACAGGGCAGAAGCTTTTTAAATCGAAGAGGTGGAGTGACTATGAGGGGGAGAGACTATCTTCCCCTCTCTTTGGGGCAGCCCCCAACACTCCAGACTAAAGGGGTTGGCGTGTCTTCATCAATTTAACTAACACGGCTTTTGTGAATTTACCATCTTTGCCGAAATCGAAGGCAATTCGGGCGTATCCGGCTGCATCGCATTCGTTGCAGCCGTCTTTAAGGATAAAGAGAAACAAATACCTAAGCGTGTCCGCCTCAACTGTCTGGACTTTTTCAAACTCGACCCCGGTCATAGAAAGAGCTATCCTGGGGTTTACATTTACAAACCTGGAGTATTTCGGGTCGTCTTTGATATTGATTATGGCAATGGCCGTCTTCTCTACAGGGATTGCCGCGGGGGTGCCGTTTACCAGGACATGTTCGACCGTGCCGTTGTCAGTTCCGTCGGCGGGTGGATATGATACGGTTATGAGGTCAACGATGCCCAGCTCAGAAAAAGATGTAACCACTGCCTTTCCGCCATCGAGTTCAACGGTGGTATTGACGTCGCCCGGGCCGATTTTCTTTACTTCGGAAACAGGAGCGGGAGCAGGGGCGGCAACGGGGTCAGGGAACTCCTCAGCCGCAGAAACACGGACAAAGATTGCCGCGGCACATAAAAACATCGACAAAACAAACGATCCCGATAGAAATCTCAACCGCTCTCTTCGTCCGGCACTCCGGTATAGACCATACATTTCCGACCTCCCGATGATTTAATGTACCGTTACATTTAACACTGTCATCATTCGTCAAAATTAATCTGGTCTTTAACAATATACAAAGGTCTTCTGGTAACCTCAGAGTGGATATTGCCTATGTATAAGGCTATGAACCCAAGGCATATCAGCACTATTCCGATAAGAAACGTATTACTGACAAGCACTATCGTAATAGGATAAAAATATCGCGGGTTATAGAAAATAGATGTAATCAACATTATGAACAATAACGCCGCGCTTGATAATGTAATAATAATGCCGAGATACCCTGCAATTTTAAGAGGAAATAAGGAAAATGCGGTTATGCTGTTTATTGCCAGATTAAGTAATTTTCTATATGTAAACGATGTTTTCCCTTCTGCTCTTTCCACTGCACTGAATTCCACATAATCTCTTTCCAATCCAATCCAATCGATAACTCCCCTATAGATTCTGTTCTTCTCCTGTATGGAAGAAAAGATATCTGCAACCTTTCTGTCTATTAATCTGAAATCGGTACTGCTGGATATGGATTCCACATTTGAAATCTTACTCATGAGTTTATAGTACATCCAGGAACCCAACCTTCTGAACATCGGCTGCTTTTCGATGCTCTTTCGAATTGCTACAACCACGTTTTTCCCATGGTTCCACTTTTCAATCATCAGAGGAATAAGCTCGTGGGGATGCTGCAAGTCGGCGTCCATGGTTATAACCGCGTCACCTGAGGCCGCCACTACCCCTGCACTTAAGGCTATCTCTTTACCAAAATTCCTTGAGAAGTTTATCACCTTAACCTTCTTATCGGTTGCGGCCAATTTCTTTAACTCATCATATGATCCGTCAGTACTCCCGTCATTAACAAAGATATACTCCCACCTGTAATCCTCAAGTTTTTCCCTGATGTTTTCAAGATTGCCATACATTACGGCTATATTTTTCTCTTCACAGTACATGGGAATCACTATGGATATTAGTTTCATAAGGTTTCGCTGCTCTCATCGTTCATAAGTCTGTTAAAGTAAAAGTCTGAGTCTTTCAATAACTGTACCTTCCTCCCTTACTTTACTTACATATCCCACGCAGGAACTGTAAGCCAAACGGCATCCTTTATGCTCAATTCAAAAATCCTGCCTGAACTCTCTAAACAGCTTCTACGTCGGAAGCATCTATTTCAACAGACACTCCCTGCTGTAACATATCGATCAAAACGACCAGTTTGTGCAGGCCTTTCTTTTTAATAAGTAGCCCGTCAACTCCGGCAAAAGGCCCCTTCTTTACCCTTACCTGATGTCCTTCCCTTAGAAATGGATAAGGGTTCACGGGTTCATTGCTTTCTATTATTTTCATCAGAGAAGCTATCTGCTCATCAGGTACGGAGCAGTATCTGCCGCTATTGGTACCAACAAAGCATACAACTCCCTGTGTTTGCAACACAACGCGTTTATCTTCAGAACTGGATAGTGTACGTACAAACAAATAATTCGGGAAGAGAGGAAATTCAACCAGTTTTTTCCTGTCCTTCCACTTGCTTAACCTTTGTACAGAGGGCAGAAAAGCCTCTTTTTGAGCTTTCAGCAGCCTTTCCAGAACCTTGAACTCGTGCCTGGGCCTGACATAAATGCAATACCATAAGAGATCTACTCCACTTGAGGCGTACACACCATCTCTCCGGTATTGTTAATCAAGACATTGCCTTTAGAGAAAACCGTCTCAAGCATCATGACAGTTATTATACATGGCGCGGAAATGATATGTCAAGCCGGTCAACGACCCCGTTTTTTAGCCCTGGACAAAGTGTGTCACTTTATCTGATAAATACCTTATGAAGGGCTGTAATCCCTCTCTGTGGTCAATGCCACTTGTTAAAACGCCGGAGCTGTTACGCCGTTGGACAGAAATAGGCGATTTATGTTAAAATTATCCCATGAAAACAGCTGATCCGATCCTTACTCAGTTTCGTGCGGCACTTGTAGGGATTTACGGTGACCGCCTCGACCGCGTGGTGTTGTTCGGCTCGCGTGCGCGCGGCGATGAGCGCGAAGACTCTGATTATGACGTTGCCGTATTTTTGAAATCGCTTTCGGACAGGTGGGCTGAACTGGATAGGTTGGCAGAGCTTCGTGTCAGTTTCATTGATGATACAGGGGCTTTCTTTGATGTTAAACCCTATTCAGCCGCGGCTTATCAGGAACGCTCACCGCTCATGCACGAGATCAGAGAGGAAGGGCTTGACCTGTGACACCGGAGGCTGCGAGTTTTCTCGAAAAGGCACGACAGCTTCTTGCACATGCCGATACCATGCTCGGCGTCGGCCTTAAAGATGACGCCGGGCGTACCGCCTATCTTGCCGGATTCCATGCGGCACAAGCCCTTATCTTCGAGCGTATGGGAAAGACATTCAAAACCCATAAAGGGGTTCAAATGGAGTTTTTGCGTTTGACCAGGGATGATCCCCGCATTACAGCCGATCTTCGGATTTTTTTGTCTCAGGCATACAACCTCAAGGCCATTGCCGATTACGAGACCGGTACAGGTTCCGGGGTTTCTTTGGAACGGGCAGCCGCCGCCGTTGAAACAGGTAAGCAGTTTGTGGCTCACATTGCCGGTTCGATAACAGCTTGAATTGTCATGGCAACCCCATCGAATCAAAATCCTTTGGAACTTACAGAGGGACAAGTGAAAGAGCTTTTAAGGCTCTGGCGCTTTTATCAGAAAGAAGCACATCGTTGCACAGAGAATAAGGCGTATCTGGCTGGTTGCATTATGGCCGGTTCTGTAATGGAGACCCAGCTTATCTTGATGGTGGATATGTATCCTGACGAGGCTGCCGCGACCAATAAACTTCCAACTCGCAAAAAAGTAGTAGAGCCGCTTCTCAAATGGAAATTGGCGGAACTGCTTCCAGTAGCAAAAGCCGCTGGCTGGCTTCCATCAGGGTTGAATTTGTCTGACGAGTGGTGCAATCTCAAAGCAAAAGTAGGCGATTATGCAGAGGTTACGCGGCAGTTGCGTAATCTCTTACACCCTTCCCGCTATTTGGAGGATCACTACAGGAAGCGAGTTACCGCAAAGCATGCCCATATGGTTTTTGATACAATGGACGCTGTAAACGATTTTTTACTTGCAACGCTTAATAAATCACTTTTGAAGTCCTACGAACAAGAGCAGTTGAACAAGACCAACACTGGACAAGATGATAATGACTAAAAATACATAACAAGGTTTTTCTTAGCTAACCCCTCACGAGTTTTATCAACGCTGCCCCTGTCTTTACCGCCATCTGCCTGACGCTGAAGTGTTCTTCAATCCTGTTGCGCGCCATGCTGCCCATTTCAGCCGTTTTTGCCGCCGGCCAGTTCAACATTATATTCCATGCCTCCGCCATTGCCGCCGGGTACTTCTTTGCGACTGCAATGCCGGTGCTTCCCACAATCAACCCCGAGTCCCCGACATCGGTAACAACACACGGCACGCGGCAGGCCATTGCCTCGCAGATTACATTGGACAGCCCCTCGCTTATCGACGCGGACGTTACTATGTCCATCGCATTGTATGCCGCGACTATGTCCGCTACCCAGCCGGCCCAGATGACCTTGCCGTCAAGGCCGCCCTCTCTGGCCTCTGTTTTCAGTCCATCAGCGAATTCCCCCGCACCGGTTCCCACACATACGAATCTGACGTCGGGGCGCTTCAAGACCAGGATTGCTGCCGCCTCCAGAAAAGTCCGGTGGTCTTTTATCGGGTCGAGCCTGCCGAATATTCCAATTAGTTTCACGCCTTCGGGTACTTGCCACTGATGCCTTTGCGCCTCTTTCGCGCCCTCTACCGGCCTGAAGCGTCCAGCATCTATTCCGTTATGAATTACTATCATGCGCCTGCCGCTGTAGCCGCATGAGATATGATGCCTCATGCCGGCCTCAGAATTGGCTATTATCAAATCAGGGATTCTTGAGAGCATTGCACCTATCTTAAACATAAAGCCCGATACCCAGTGATAGAGCGACAAGTCCATGTCCGACGACAACAGCCCCCATACCACCTTCGCCCCAACCGCCCTGCCAACCACGGCGGCGGTCTCGTTTGCTACCCCCATGAAACCATAAACTATGTCCGGCCTTATCCTGCTTGCCTCTCTCAATATGTGGACAACCGGTACGAGGTCCCATCTGCCCTTCTGGCCGAAGGTTATGACACGTACGCCTTCGACACCTTCAAGCTCATCCCTAAACGCCCCGCCGTCGTAAAACGCCCCCACGGTTACTGAAAACTCATCCTTATCCAGTGCCTTTACCAGCTCTATCAGCTGCCTTTCAGCACCGCCTGTGTCAAGGGTCTGGATGAGAAAAAATACCCTTATCTTTTCCATGGCGCACCGAAGTGAGAGACCGTCAGCCTTAGCCCTTCGTCTATATCATATTTCGGGTTCCAGCCGAATGTCTTTATTATCTTACCAGCATTTGCAACGCAATCTGGGATCTCGTTTTTCCTCCGTTGTCCTTCAGATATTATTTTTTTATCAGTTGACGCGATGGCCTGAAGTTTATTTATTATCTCTTCGACAGAGTAACTTCTCCCCAAGCCTATATTAAATATCTCCGGACTGGTACAGTTATAATCTAAAATGGCATACACATACGCCTCTGTCACGTCGTCTATGTAAATATAGTCGCGCCGTGGCAACAGGTCTTTCACTACGATTGTATCTGAGTCCGAGAGGCATTGCCTTATTAACGAAGGAATGAGAAAGTTCCTTCCCTGACCGGGGCCATAGATATTAAACGGCCTGAAGATAACCGGCACTATGCCGTAGTCCTCGTAGTACCCTTTACAGAGAGCCTCGCCGATGAGTTTACTCCGTCCATAGGGGTTTTGTATGCCGGTAGTGTGATTTTCGTCAATAGGCAGCCGCTCCGGCCTTCCATAGACGTAGGAACTTGCGTAAACTATTTTCTTTATCGAATTCACGCGGCAATACTCAAGCACGTTTAACGTGCCGCCTATGTTTTCGCGATACACGGGCGCGGGGTTTTCAAAGGCGTCGGGGACGAATGTCCTTGCCGCGAGGTGTAGGACGGCGTCAACCTTTCTAATGCTCGCAAATGATTTAAAATCCGCCGCGTCTTTGCCCTTTGTTATGTCAAACTCCTCGACGGCCACGCCCTTGTCTCTGAGTTTTTTTACGAGATGCCGCCCAATAAAACCATCGCTTCCGGTTACCAGTACGCTTGTTATGCCTTCCATTGGTTTATCAGCTCGACTGCCTTTTCGTAGTCTGTGATGCGGCCTATGTCAAGCCATCGCTCCCCAATATCATAGACGAAGATACGGCCATCTGCCTTTTTCAGCAAGTCTATCAATGCCGGCATGTCAAGAGGTTGGCCTTCCGGTATATGTCTGAACACTGACTGGCTTAATATATATATCCCCGCGTTTATAAAAAACCCGTATGAGGGTTTTTCTGTTATTGAGTCTAACCGGCCATCGCCGTCTTTATCGATAACGGCATAGGGTATAGTGAATTGATAACTCTTTATGCCGATAGTGATGTCAGCCTCTGTTTCTACGTGGCGCTGGTACATGTTATCGAGCGGGACATTCATTATCAAATCGCCGTTTACGACACAAAACGGCTCTGTAAGCCGCTCTCTGATTAGACCAAGTGAGCCGGCCGTGCCCATTTTTTGTGGCTCTTTAAAAAGATGCACCGTTACGCCGTCTGCCTTGCGACTCTCTATCCATCCCTCAAATTCCTTTGACTTGTAATTAACCGAGACATAGACATCGCCGAAGCCGGAGGTTTTAAGGCAATCGATAATGTGGTCTAAGACAGTAGTATCTCCAACGGGCAAGAGGGGTTTGGGCAGAATGAATGTGTATGGCCTTAGCCGCACACCCTCCCCACCCGCCATTATTACGGCCTTTTTTCGAGGGGCAGTGGAGGGATTAGACATTATATATGCCGGCCTTGTACTTATCTATGTTTTTTCTTATCCACGCAATGGTCTCATTAAGCCCGTTGTCAAGTGAATAAGCGGGCTGCCATCCCGTCATGGCAAGCCGCGTTGTGTCGGCCCACAGCCTTTCCACTTCGCTGTTTGACGGCCTGGCCCGTTTTTCGTCAAACTCAATGGCCAGGTTCGCACCCATCAGTTCCATAATTTTTGAGGTGAGGCCGCCTATGCTTATCTCGAAATTCGAGCCGATGTTTGTTACCGTGCCGATTGCGCTTTCGGTCTCGGCAAGGCGTATCATGGCGGAGACGGTGTCCTTTACAAACGTAAAGTCCCTTGTGGGGTGTTGAGAGCCTAAACTAATTTTCTTCGCGCCGGCCTCTATCTGTGTAATAATAGTTGGTATTATGGCGCGGGCAGACTGCCTCGGGCCGTATGTATTAAATGGACGTACAATGGTAACTGGCAGAGCAAATGCCTTATGAAAACTTTCAGCAATGGCGTCGGCACCGATTTTTGTCGCCGAATAAGGAGATTGCCCCTGAAGCGGATGCCCCTCGTCTATGGGGACGTATCTGGCTGTGCCATATACCTCGGACGTAGATGTGTGAATAATGCGCTGGGTCTTAAAATCCTTCGCGGCCTGAACGATATTCAGCGTCCCCTCTATATTTGTCTTTACGTATGACGCGGGGGCGATATAGGAATATGGGATGGCGATTAACGCGGCAAGGTGAAAGACGATGTCCATGCCTTCGAGGGCGTCCCTGACATTATAGGCGTCTCTGATGTCGCCGCAGTAAATGTCTATTTTGCTTTTCAGCTCATCGTCAAACGAATCTATCCAGCCCCATGTGTTGAAGGAGTTATAATAGGTAAACGCGCGTACAGATGCCCCCAGCTTGACGAGGGCCTCAACCAGATGGCTGCCGATGAAGCCGCAGGCACCTGTAACGATGACTTTTTTGCCTTTCCAATCCATGTTGTTCTTCTAAGCCCAAGTTGCAGCCAAATGAGCGACATTAATAAATCTGTCATTCCTGCGAACAGACTGTGTCATAATAGCCTAAGGATTAAAGACGAAGGGGGATAATCCCCCTTCACCCCTGTTTTTGCACATGTTTGATCATCGCCAAGACGGGGGATTATCCCCTGAGTTTGGGCTGCCGCCCGTTGGCGGCTTTGGAAATCTCTTTACTTTTACGATTACATTTTGGCATCAGCTCTTGGTTTTTTCCCGCGCTATGGCAATCTTTCCCGAGCGGACGAACTCTTTGACGCCCATCGGTTTGACGAGTTCAAGGAATGCCTCTATTTTTTTCTCATCCCCGGTTATCTCTATCGTATAGGTCTTGAGGCTTGAGTCCACGACCCTGCCTCTGAATATCTCGGCAAGCCTCAGCACTTCGGCCTTTTGTTCCTGTGGCGGCGCGATCTTTACCAAGACCATTTCTCTTTCGACATGGTCAACATCGAACAGGTCCTGAACCTTTATCACGTCTATTAGTTTGTTCAACTGTTTATTGATTTGCTCGACGATCTGGTTTTCACCACTTGTAACGATAGTCATTACAGAGATCTTTGGGTCGATGGTCTCCCCTACGGAGATACTCTCGATATTGTAGCCGCGGCCACTGAAAAGCCCGGCAACCCTTGAAAGTACGCCGAATTTATTTTCTACCTGCACAGATATTGTATGTCTCATAGCAGCTCCTCTATTTAATGGCCTTAAGTTTCTTCGTTTCTTTTTTAGGTACTTCCTCATCATCGAACATCATCTGGTCAATCGCCGCACCTGCGGGAACCATCGGAAACACCTTCTCTTTCCAATCTATGACGAAGTCCATGAAGACCGTTTTATTAGTCTTCAGCGCCTCTCTGATTACCGGTTCGACCTCTGATGGCTTCTCCGCGCGCAGACCTACGGCAGAGTATGCCTCGGCGACCTTGACAAAGTCCGGCACTGTGTTCAGATGGCTGTGCGAGTATCTCTCCTTAAAGAACAACTCCTGCCACTGCCTGACCATACCGAGGTAGCGGTTATTGAGGATTGCCACCTTAACCGGGAGTTCATAGATTACGGCCGTGGCAAGCTCCTGGATGTTCATCTGAATGCTGCCGTCGCCGGCTATGTCGATAACTGTCTTACCGGGGTTTGCTACCTGAGCGCCTATTGCCGCGGGAAACCCATAGCCCATCGTGCCAAGCCCTCCAGAGGACAGAAAGGTACGCGGCTTGTCGAATTTGAAAAATTGTGCCGCCCACATCTGGTTTTGTCCTACCTCGGTGGTTATGATTGCGTCTCCGCCTGTGGCCTCGTAGAGCTTTTCTATTACGTACTGGGGCTTGATAACCGTATCTGAGTATTTATAGCACAATGGCCGCAGCTCCTTCCAGTCGTCTAGCTGCTTAAGCCATGACTTTCTTATCTCCGTCCACTGGGGCTGTTTCCCTGCTTTAACAATCTGGTTCAATGTTTTAAGGACATTCTTACAGTCCCCTACGATAGGGACATCGACATGCACATTTTTTCTTATCGAAGTGGGGTCAATGTCTATGTGTACGATAGTGGCATTGGGGGCAAAAGCCGAAATCTTGCCCGTCACCCTGTCGTCAAACCTCATGCCTATGGCTACGATAAGGTCGGAGTTCTGAATTGCCATATTAGCGTAATAGGTGCCGTGCATTCCTGGCATTCCTAAAGACAGATGATGAGTTGAGGGGAAACTGCCTATCCCCATAAGGGTGGTTGTGACGGGTACTTGCGTGAACTCTGCAAGCTCTTTTAGCTCTTCGGACGCGCCGGAGAGGATTACGCCGCCGCCGGCTATGATTACCGGCTTTTTCGACTTAGAGATTTCCTCGACGGCCTTTTCTATCATCTTCCTGTTACCCTCTACGGTTGGATTATAGCTGCGTATCTGAACTTTCTCCGGCCAGTTAAAATTCGCCATGCCGGAAGAAATATCCCTGGGCAAGTCGATAAGCACCGGCCCCGGCCTTCCCGTAGAGGCAATATGAAAGGCCTCCCTGATAGTGTCGGCAAGGTCGTCTATGTTTTTCACAAGATAATTGTACTTTGTACACGGGCGTGTAATCCCTACGATGTCCGCCTCCTGAAAGGCGTCGTTACCAATAAGCATAGTGGGAACCTGCCCTGTCAGGACTACGATGGGGATGGAGTCCATTGCGGCCGTGGCGATGCCCGTAACGGTGTTTGTAGCGCCCGGGCCGGAGGTGACAAGTGCCACGCCTACCCTGCCGGTTGAGCGGGCATAGCCGTCCGCCATGTGCGTTGCACCCTGTTCGTGCCGCGTAAGTAAGAGCTTAATATCTTTTGCGTCATAGAGGTAATCGAAGAGATTTAGGACAACACCGCCGGGATACCCGAATATGTGCGTGACCCCCTCTTTTTTTAACGACTCTACGACAATCTCAGCGCCGCTAACTTTCATAGTTCATGCTCCTTGACGCGTGGCAGCCCCGCTAACCCGTCTGCCGTGCGCAATATATATTTTTTTCATAAGCGATAATATAACATATTTATGGCTATATAGTAAACACCTCCAAAAACCGGTAGTGGGTCAATTTGAAATTCTTTCCCCTTTATGTGCTACAACTTTGCAAGGATTCACAAGACTTTACGGGTAATGCCAGCAATGGAAGCGGGAATATCTAATCATGTATGGGGTATTGAAGAAATCAAAGGATTACTGGTACAATGTCACAGATATGGAAGTACAGGAAAATAAAAGAAATTATTGGATATTGAATATGAGCGTCTTTGTGAGTGTAAAAAAACTAATATTAATTGCCTTACTGCTAAGGAATGGCTTAAAAACCAGATAGGAGTCTGGCAATTTACATATGAGAAACGGGATGTTAGAGATAAAAGTACACATCCGGCCACATTCCCGATTTCTCTTTGTAGAAAGGTAATTGAACTATTTACCCACGCAGGCGAACTTATTATAGACCCATTCGTAGGAAGTGGGACAACGCTTGTGGCGGCAAGGGACACCAATAGAAACGCCGCAGGGTTCGATTTGCAGTCAAACTACATAGAACTTTGCAATGCCCGTCTTTCTAATGGACATCTTCTTAATCAGTCTAAACAGATTCCTATTCAAGATGACGCAAGAAATATCCATGAATATTTTAAAGAAGAAACTATATCTCTTATATGGACATCCCCACCATATGCCAATCTTTTGAATCGCCAGAGGAAAAACAAGTCAAGGCGCGACAGAAAAAACGAACAACTTAATAAAGTAGAGCAATATTCTCAGGATATCAGAGATTTGGGGACAATGTCATTGGAAGACTATTCATTAGTTATGGGTGATATTTTTGAATCTCTATTACCGCTCTTAAAACCTAAGGCTCATTGTGTTATCAATGTGCCTGATATGTGGTGGGAAAACGAAAGGATTACCATACATATTTCTTTGGTAGAGGAACTAAGACGCAGGGGATATGAACTTAGGAATATTATTATATGGGACAGGACAAACATTGTAAATAAAATTGGTATTTTTGGCTGGCCAAGCAACTATATCACTATGGGAGTAACCTTTGAGTACCTTCTGGATTTCTGGAGACCACCAAAATGAAATTATATTCCAAAGAAGAGATGATTTCCTCCATTAAGCAGATTATTGAAACAGGTTGGCATAAAAGTGTTAAGAAAACAGTTGATAAACGAAACGATGGGGCAGTTGGAAACACACTTGAATCATTACTCGGAATAGAAGAAAACAACTTGCCTATTCCAAACACACGGGAATGGGAACTCAAAGGACAGAGAAAGCATACATCGTCTCTTATAACTTTAAAACATATAGAACCTTCACCGACAGGAGCTAAAATTGTTTCAACTATTCTCTTGCCTAAGTATGGCTGGAAGCATAAAGAGGCTGGTAGAAAATATCCTAAAGAAGAAATGTCATTTCGCTCTACTACGAGCGCAACTTCATATACAAAGAGAGGATTTAAGGTAATAGTTGATAGGATACAACGAAAACTTATTTTTGATTTTAATTCGTCTATGGTTGATATAACAGATTCTGACGTATCCTTATGGTATGGAAGTGTTAAAGAACGAATAGGAACTGGGAAAATAAACCCTGAGCCTTACTGGGGCTTTGATGACCTGAAATATGCTATCGGGTCTAAACTTATGAATTGTTTTTATGTCATAGCTGACACAAAAATAGAAGACGGACATTAGCATTTTAAATATGAAAAACTACTTATCTTATCAAGTTTTTCTTTCGATAAGTTCATTGATTGTGTGGAGCAAGGACACTTATATATTGATTTTGACGCAAGAACGGGACATAATCATGGGACTAAGTTTCGGCTTTCACAAGATAAACTGCCTGAGCTTTATGATTCAGCTACTTATATCTCGTAATTTTTCAAGCTGAGACACTACCCAAAAACCAGTGTTGTGATGCCCTTCCATAAAGTCAGCCCTGCCGGGGCTTGTCAGAGTTGTCAAATATTGGGTAGCTGGCGATTCCTTTTTTTTGGAGGATATACTTAATCGACGCC
The DNA here is from genome assembly GCA_015233015.1 of Nitrospirota bacterium. Taxonomy (GTDB): domain Bacteria; phylum Nitrospirota; class Thermodesulfovibrionia; order Thermodesulfovibrionales; family Magnetobacteriaceae; genus Magnetominusculus. Next base: position 50,160 of record JADFYO010000002.1, read on the forward strand.
GAAATGACGCCAAGTCCATACTTCACGCTTCTTGTAAAGTTAATAGAGGATGCCTCGTCAAAGTACTTGGTTGGACAGCTTATCTCGCCGATTTTAAAGCCGAAGTGAAGCGTCTGAACAATGATTTCATTGTCGAAGATGAAGTCGTCGGAGTTCTTCTCAAACGGGATTGTCTCAAGCAGCTGCCGGCTGAACGCGCGAAAGCCCGTGTGGTATTCGGAGAGTTTTATCCCAAGCAGCCAGTTCTCAAACATCGTCAGAAACCTGTTGGATATGTACTTGTAAATCGGCATCCCGCCCTTAATGGCAGTGCCGCCAAGTATCCTCGAGCCAAGCACAAGGTCATAGTGCCCCGAGACAATCATAGAAGCAATCGCCGTGACCAGCCGCGGCGAATACTGGTAATCGGGATGGAGCATTACGACAATATCGGCGCCGCCTTGCAGGGCACTCTGGTAACACGTCTTTTGATTCCCGCCATACCCCTTATTTTTCTCATGAACGATTGTCTTAAGCCCAAGGCTTCTGGCAACGTCGGACGTATCGTCGCGCGAGGCGTCATCGACAACGATAACCTCATCGACATAGTCGTGCGGCACTTCGTCATATGTCATCTGAAGCGTCTTCCCGGCATTATATGCCGGCATTACTACGGCTATTTTCTTATTTAGTATCATCCTGTTCCTTTAACGCAAATACCTCCACTATGCCGCCGCGCATTACTGTGAAGGACTCCAATAGTGAAAACATCATAGATAGAGAAGTATAAAACGGTATGAGAAGCGCTGTCAAGACGAGGTCTTTTTTTCGTGCCGCAACAAGGGCGCCTTTCCACATTCTCGGTGCCTTCAGAAACTCATAAAGCATGTTTTTCTCCACGCCGCTAATATTCAGCAAGGTCTGAAGCCAGCCAAACGGGGAGTACTCAAGGTCAAAGTGTCTCTTTCTGACAATATTAAAAGATACCGCGTCCAATAAAGAGGATATCCCGGTGTCAGTGAAATGATATAAATGATAGGGCACGTCCAGATGAAACCAGTTTTTTCTACCGGCTTTGGACTGAATGCCGTCCAGATTAGGAACTGCTACAACCAGAAGCCCGCCGGCCTTTAAAAGCCTGTGGCAGGTCTGAATCAATTCCTTAGGATTTGGAATGTGCTCAAGCACATGATTTAATGTAATCACATCGAAGGACGCTTCCCCGAATTTCCATGTCGAAGGCTCCCCTGAGATAACATCTATCCCATAGTAAGACGCGGCGTTAGACGCGGCGGCCTCGTCGAATTCCACTCCCGCCACTTCCCAGCCGGCGTCTTTCATTACGCTGAGAAAAAGCCCTCTGCCGCAGCCTATGTCCAGAATTCTGCCTGTCCTGACATATTTCTTTATCCTGTTTTTTCGCATATGCCTGAAAAAAAGGATAAACTTCTCCACAAATGGTATAAAGCGTTTGCCGGTCTTCTCCCTGTAGCCGCCAATGGCATAGAGCCTTTTCATATCCGCGTTCGAAGGGACGGGCGAGGTAATGCCGACGCCACAGCTGCCGCAATAGAAAACGTCATAGGTATTAAACTCACCGGCGATCGATTTTATTATCAAATCGTCTGTCTCGCCGCCGCATATCTTACAAACCGTTTGTCTCTTATTCTTCACAGTGAGCACGTATTGTAATGAAGGGTGTACATGTGTGTCAATATGTGATGGAAAACGGGCCGGCAGTACCAGTGTATGCCTCCCATTTTATTGAAATATTAGTGACAAGACTGCCGGGCGGCCCTTTGTAGCAGTTGGCGACCACAATGCCCACCTCTTTCCTGTCACCTTCGAGGACTGCCTCTACGTCCCCGTTCGAGAGGTTTTTGACCCATCCCCTGACGTCAGACCTTCGGGCTATGTCCCTGACAAATGCCCTGAAACAAACCCCATGGACACGCCCTTCTATAATCAGATGTGCCCTTATTTTCTCTTCCATGCCAAAAGAATATCATAAAATGCCCATCATGGGCAACCGCAGTTGACGCTATTTACCCAACGCGCTGCTGCTTGCGCGATACCTTGTCGTCGTACATTCGTTTGTCGGCCTCTTTGAGGGCAGTGTCAATTTCTTCGGATGTCCTGGCCGTTGACATACCGAGAGATATGGACACCGGCAGGCCGCCGTTGTTTTCGTTGTATTCAGTTTGGTGCATTCTTATGCGCTCTATTGATTTAACCGCCGATTCCTCATCGGTCATATTGAGTATGATCAGAAATTCGTCGCCGCCCGTACGCGCCACTACATCGCTTCCCCGAAACGCCATATTAAGCACTGTGGCAGCCCCCTTAATAAGCCGGTCGCCCGCCTCGTGCCCGATTGAGTCATTCACCCGCTTAAGCCCATCCAAATCTGCCACAATAAAGCTGACCGGAAACTGCCGGCCATGGGCTATTCGCGCCAGCTCGGCGTCGAAATAGGCACGGTTATATAATCCTGTCATAGAGTCGTGCGTACTGCGGTATTTGAGTTTTTCCTCTTCCTTCCTCCGCTCGCTTATATCCCGCGATATTCCCACGAATTCCTTGATTTGCCCGCCATCTGTGGTTATCGCCGATATGACTACCTCAACAGGGATTATCCTCCCATCCTTGCATGTTTGTTCCACTTCAATCCTCTCGGAAATACAGTCAATATCGCCGGACTCTTTAAAGCACGCAAGTTTCTGCGCCAGGATGTCCCGTGCATAGGCATAAGAGGCCGGCGTCAGGGCTTCTTTAAAGGGCTCATGAACAGCCTCATCGACGGTAAATCCACGCAGGGCGGCTATGGACGGGCTTACATACGTAAAACTGTCCATCGAGGCGTCAAGCGTCCAGATGACATCGCTGACACTCTCGGCAATTAACCGGAAACGCTCCTCGCTCTCTTTGAGCGTTGCCGTCATACGCTGAAGCTCAATCATGTCATCGTTCATGCGGCCATATGCCGCTTCAAGCTCAGTCTGGGATTCAATCAGCGTTTCGTTTGACATTTGCAGTTCACGGGTTCGCTCGGTTATCATTCGCTCAAGTTCTTTCCGCTGCTCAATAAATTTCTTTTTCATTTTCCTGACTTTTACCTTAATCAACACTAAGACCACAATAAATATCACGGCTATAACCGAGGCTGCAATTGCCCTGTTTACAAATATTTTTTTGTCTAATCCCACAATTTCGGAAAGCAGATACACATTCCAGCCGTTTTCCTGTGTGTAAACCATTTCCATAACATACCTGACCTCGCGCTGTTCAGTAACGACAGACTGGCTCAGGGTTATTATTTTAGTGCCTTTGTGGATAACCTCGCTTTTAACGGGAAGCGGGACAAGGTCAACACCTTCGTATTGTTTACTTTTTTTGATTTCTGACAAGACGGAATCAGGCAGCCTTCGCATAGTATAAAAGTTAAACAGATCGTCATTCGACGCAAAAATGACATCGTTTTCATCGGCGATAAGGAGCGTCCCCTGTATTTCCTCTGTCCCGAGTTTTAAGCTGTCGAGTTTATTTTTAACCACGGCAACCCCTATGACCTTGCCGTCCTTTCTAACCGGATAAGACGCATAATAGCCCGGCTCTTTGGATACAAGCCCCATTGCAACATATCCTGACCGTACTCCTTTTATTGTCTTTTTATAATATTGTCTAAAGGCATAGTCCTTACCTATAAACGATTCTTTGGAGTCCCAGTTGCTTGAAGCAATAGCAACACCGTCCTTATTGAGTATGTACGAGACAGATGCCGCAATCGAGGAGTTGAATTGAGTGAGGAAACTATTAACTGCCCCTGCGTCTCCCTGATTGGCACAGAAATCGATAATTAAGGAGTTCTCAGCCAGGATTAATGGATAACCAGAAAAGTGCGCGATCTTTTCCGTGAGATACACATTGAATAGTTCGAGGTTTTGTCTGGTTTTTTTCTGAATATCTTCAATGGTCTTATCCTTTGTCAACGCCGCCGTCAACCAGAACCCAAAAGAGCCGGTCATCACCATAACTACAGTAATTACAATCGGCCAGAACTGAAACTTTGTCTTACCGGGCCCGGCAATCCTGCAATCACTCATAAATATAGCCTGTCAAAAGAATCCACATCTCAATTGGGGAAACCCCTTTTCCTTACAGTAACCTAACAAGTGGCATATTGTAACATAAGTTACATATTACAACAATCGGGAATAGGGATTTTTTGTCTGATTGCCGATAAAAATTCAAACACCGCAACTCACCGCCGTAAAAAAATACAGGGGAAACGCCGTTGTCAGCGTTTCCCCTTATATCTTTCTCCCAACCCTGACGTCCCGATGCCGACGGACGCCGTCCCTATGTGTTGGCTATGCTGTCAGGTCAAGCTGCACGCTGTTAGCGGCGCTTGTACTGTTTGTGAATATGTTTGCCGTGCCTGCATACTTTGCATAAAGAGAATTCAGCGGGTCGGCGGCCATCAGTTCCTTCATTCCGACCGCACCAGTGCCGGCAGTGTCTATCGCCGAGAAATCGTCTGGAGACATGTTTAACTCGGACGCCGTCAATTTGCCGTCGCCGTTTGTGTCATAGGCCTTGATTAAATCCTGAGCCGACACGGTCATCGATTGTTTAACATATGCCGCGTTTAACTCATTTGTGTCCAGCTGGCCGTCGCCGTTTGTGTCTATTGCGGCGAACGCCTGCGAGGACATACCACTCTCCGAGGCGCTTAATGTACCGTCGCCGTTTGTGTCACGGGCCTTTATAAGGTCTGCTGTTTTTTGCTGCAGCTGCTTGTCAAATGACGCTGCATAATCGCTGCTGTTTGAGGAAGTGTCACTTTTTGCCGTTCCATTTGATCCAAACATCGACGACATTGCCGACGAAAATAGTCCCGCCGCCACATCTATACCAATCATCGATACCTCCTTTCTCTATTATTTTTCGCCATTAAGTTAATAATACTTTAATAAATATTTCTTAACCCGGCTGTTTATCATTGCCTGTTAAAATATTAGCAAATAACATGCCAGTTGTTGCACCGATGACAATCGGCATTTATAGTTGACTCTGCGATAAAGGCGGCGGCACATGGCGGGTATTTTTTTCCTATAGTACGTTGAAAAAAAGAAAATACTGCCTATTGACGGTGTCTTCCGATGTTACAGAGCAGCCCTCTGAGGCGGTAAGAGCCGAAGGCTGGGTCATAGGGCGGACAGTCGGCCGTCAGACAATTGGCATTGGACTCCCATAAACTTTCAGGCTCCATAGCCCTCTCAGGAAACCACCAGCCGTGCTCAACGCTTACAACCCGCGGGTGGATGTCCTCTGTAACGTGTGCCTTAAATTTTGCCTCGCCGCGTATGGTTGACACCACTGTCCAGTCACCCTCTTCAATGCCGGCGGCTTCGGCGGCCATTGGGTGCAGCTCGCAGTATGGGTAGGGGTGACGCCTGCGTAATGAGGCGACTTGCCGCTGCTCGCTGTGAAAAAACTCCACACTCCTGCTTCCCGTGATGAGGACATATGGATAATCGGCCAACAGCTCCGGTGAACCTGTCGGACCTTCCGGGGGTTCCGTATATTCCGGCAAAGGCGGGTAGCCCATGCGTTTTAACACTGAGCTGAATAGTTCCACTTTTTTAGATGGGGTACGAAACCCATGTTCCAGATATTTTTTGTATTTATGGGGCGGCGTATGATAACCCTTCGCGGCAAGAGCGGCGTGTGTCAGCCCGGTTGGTGAGAGCTGGTGGGCGAAGATGTCCTTATACGACATATCTGACCCGGGGAGCGAGAGCCTCTTTGACAGCTCGTCTATTATCCACTCGTCCTGGCGGCACTCCGGTGTATGGGTAATGGCCGTCTGCGCATAGGCATAGTTTTCGGCAACGAGGGGAAATCCCTGTACATGGTCTATTTCTGTCCAAAACGCAGCCGGAAGGACATAGTCTGCGCTCCGCGCCGTAGGGGTCATAAATAGATCCGTAACACACAGAAAATCGAGGGCGTTAAGCGCCTCATAGACCTTCATGGGATTAGCAACGGTAAGCAGCGGATTGCCGCCAAATATCAGGAGAGACCTTATTTTATAAGGCACGCCGTCTGTCATCGCCCGAAAGAGGCCGGGTATGTGGGCAGAGGGTATATAGGCGCGCCAACCGGCGAGGAGTTTAAACTCCTCGCCGCCTATTCGTTTTTTTGACGCCTCAGGCGGCAGCTTGTCCTTTAGTATGGGGTATCCTTTTAATATATTCATCCCCATGATGTCGCCTCCGGGTACGTCTAAGTTACCCGTAATCGCCCTCAATATTGCAACTGCCCTCACTGTTTGCAGGGAGTTTGAGTTTTGTTCAAGCCCCAGTCCCCAGTCCAGCACGGCCGGTTTTGAGAGGGCGTATGTACGGGCGGTTTTTATAATGTCTTCTGCCTTTATCCATGTAACTGCCTCCGCCCATTGAGGTGTATATCGGGCAACATGCGCCTGTAGTAAAGTAAGGCCTGTCGTATAGTCAGCCACGAATTCCTTGTCAAACAAGCCTTCTTCTATGATAACGTTTATCATCGCGAGGGCTAACGCGGCGTCGGTGGCCGGTCTTATTGCGAGCCAACTCCTGCACCTTTTAGCGGTCTTTGTCCTTCTTGGGTCAATGGCAATTGTGGCGCAGTCCTCAGTCATTGCCCGTCTTACCGCGGGGGCAAGTTCGCCGTCGGCGCATGTCACAAGGGGATTATGCCCCCAGAATACAATACACCTGGGTTTGATACTGCTATAGTAGTCCCCTGTGACGAAGCCGCCGTAAGTTAAGTGGCTTACGGTTACTCTTGGAATGAAGCACTGGGCAAGGCCGGGTTCGTACCAGTTTGGTGTGCCGAGGGCGTTTGCAAATCTGACCACGTGCATGTAGTGGTGCCTGCCTGTGCCCTGCCCGACGGCTATTGTCTCCGGCCCGTGAGTTTTCCTTATATCGTCTATTCTGTTTGAAATTTCGTCGAGGGCCTCTTGCCATCCAATCTCTGTCCATCGGTTTTCGCCGCGCACTCCGGTACGCCTCAGCGGGTATTTTAGTCTGTCGGGATGATTTGCGATGTCAGGCGATTTAAGCCCCTTCACGCACATCCATCCCCGGCTGATGGGGCTTTCGGGGTCGCCTTTTACCGTTATTACCCTGCCGTCTTCGACATGCACAAGCGCGCCGCAGCCACCGTGGCACACCCTGCATATACTCTTAAATACGGGCATTACTTGGTTGGAATCGACAATGTTGGCGTATTGCCGCCGGTACTCTTGTTTTCGAATATATCGGACACCTGTTTCGTCAGTATTATGCCGCTTTCAATGGAGATGAGAAATCCCATAATTGTGCCGATTGCGGCGAAGTAGGTGCCGAGCGTACCAATCACGGTAGGTTGGACGTATATCGCGTCTCCGGCCATCAAAACAACATTTTGAGACTTGTCGCCCTTGAGCGCCCTGTTTAAGTCAACGGTATAGACCTGTCCACCCCGTATCAGCGACACCTCGGATGTCTTTGCGCTTGTCGAGACGCCGCCTGCCTTTGCAATTGCCTGAAGGAGGGTCATGTTCTCTTCCATCGTGATGACGGTTTGAGTTCCTACCTCGCCCAGGACAAATACCTTCTTGCTCGTTATCGTAACGGCGTTTATGCTTACCCGTGGCTCAATGAAATAATAGGCCAATTTCTCCTCGAGTTTTTTCTCGGCGTCCTTAACCGGCATGTCTGTGACCTTAATTTCGCCTATCAGGGGAACAGATATCATGCCGTCCATTCTGATTTTCAGATTGCTGAGAGAAAGTTCATCGTGTCCGAATACCTTCATCATAATAATATCGCCTGAGCCGAGGGCAAAACTCTGGTCTCCCGCAGGTAGTGGATTTTCAGGGGTTACCGGTATTGGGGGCATGATGCCGGCTGAGGCGCACCCAAAGAAAAACAGAACCACGACGGCAACAAGCCTTCTAAGCAACACCCCTGCCGCTCTGGATTTATATTTACTGTTCAACATCGCTGTAATAAACATAACATAGTGTCAGTATATGTTTCAAGCTGCCGATTATTCTTAGCAGGGCAACTGCATTACCCATCGCAATAGTGTACAATAAAGACTGTTATCGCATTTGTAAGGGAGAACAATGGCACTAATTGCAAGCGGCATATTCGCCGCCTTACTCATCGGCAGGCTTGTCCGGCTTGTCCTGGTCAGACTAAAGGTAATAAAGGGCGGCGCCAGTACGATTAACGATATTGTGCTGACCTATTTAATTACGCTGGGTGTCCTTATGTTAATCGCCAGATGGCAGGCAAGGCTGTTTATTCCCGGTGTTGCGGTTATGATACTTTACGACATTGCCCGGCTTAAAATATCCCCCCGGAGTTATGAAAACCAAAACGGCAGACGCCGCAACGGGAGGGCATATTCCCCGGGCGACCCTTATACAATACTCGGCGTCCACAAACACGACTCGACAGAGAAAATAAGACAGGTATATAGAAAACTTCAGGAGACATACCACCCCGATAAACACGTCTCTGACTCTACGGAGGCGTCCATAGAGCAAAAGACCGAAAAGATAAAAGAAATCAACGCGGCCTTCGAGTGGATATTGAAAGACCGCGGCCTGTGACAGAACAACATAATCACACCCTAAATCCACCATCACATTAAAGGGTATCCATGTGAAATCCCGTGGATACTGCCTCCAACCATCTCCAAACATTATTCCATCGTGAGAAAAATATTTTCATTAATGTAAAAGTGTTATGTCTAAAAACCGTTGTATAATGATACGTTACACTCTTTTCCCATAATTTTGATGGTGGATTTAGGACACTGTGCTGTATTGAAAAATACACAAACTAAATATTATGATACGGTAACGACAGATAACCATAACGACAGATAACCGTAAATATTAAGTAATAGATAATTATCTTGAGGAGGTACTATATGACGGAAGCCCGGAATATCGATGTACTAATGGAAGAGAACAGATTATTTCCACCGCCTGCGGAGTTTTCAGAAAAGGCCCATATAAAAAGCATCGGGGAGTACACGAAAATCTACCAACATTCCATAGAAGACCCTGAAGGATTCTGGGCCGGCATGGCTGAGAAGAATCTTCATTGGTATAAAAAATGGGATAAAGTCCTCGATTATGATTTTAACAAACCTTACATCAAATGGTTTGAGGGCGGCAAGTTAAACGCCTCTTACAACTGCCTCGATAGATTTATTAATACTCCGGCAAGGAACAAGGCTGCGATTATCTGGGAGTCCAACTTTGGAATAAACAACAAGACATACACGTATCAGCAGCTCTACTATGAGGTCAACCGGTTTGCCAATGTGCTGAAAAAACATGGAATAAAAAAAGGCGACAGGGTGACGATATACCTGCCGATGCTCCCTGAGACGGTTATTGCTTTGCTGGCGTGCGCCAGAGTAGGGGCAATTCACAGCGTCGTATTTGGCGGTTTCAGCTCCCAGGCATTAAAAGAGAGAATACAGGACTGCAAGTCAAAGCTGGTGATAACGGCAGACTACGGCGCCAGAGGCAGCAAGCTCGTCCCCCTCAAGACAAACGCGGACGCGGCAGTCGAGCACTGCCCTTCGGTCGAGAAAATGATAGTCGTCAAGGAACACTCCGCCACTTCAGACGGCATTGCAAATGTACCCGGCCGGGATTTCTGGTGGCACGACGAGATAAACGCCCCTGACATTAAATCCTACTGCGAACCGGAGTGGATGGACGCCGAAGACCCGCTGTTTATACTTTATACCTCCGGCTCGACCGGCAAGCCCAAAGGGGTGCTGCACACGACGGGCGGCTATATGCTATACACAAACACCACGTTTAAATGGATATTTGACTACAGAGACGAAGACGTGTTCTTTTGCACGGCCGACATAGGCTGGATAACCGGACATAGTTACATCGTATATGGCCCTCTTAGTAACGGCGCCACGGCTATTTTATTTGAGGGCGTTCCCACGTACCCCAATCCGGGGCGGTTCTGGGATATCGTCGAAAAACACGGCGTGAATATATTTTACACCGCCCCGACGGCTATCAGGGCGCTCATGAAAGAGGGAGACCACTGGGTGAAGCAGCATGACTTGTCATCCCTGAGACTAATTGCCACAGTCGGCGAGCCGATTAATCCAGAGGCGTGGATGTGGTACTACAATACGGTTGGAGGCGGGAAGCTGCCAATTGCAGACACGTGGTGGCAGACAGAGACAGGAGGCATACTGATAACCCCGCTGCCCGGCGCTATGACCCTAAAACCAGGCTCTGCGTGCAGGCCATTTCCCGGCATTGTCCCCGTTATATTAAAAGAAGACGGCACACCCGCTAAGAAAAATGAAGGCGGCTACCTCGCAATAAAGAAACCCTGGCCGGGAATGCTCAGGGGGACATACGGCGACCCTGAGAATAAGCGTATCAAAGAGGTATATTTTTCGAGATTCCCCGGCGTATATTTTTCCGGAGACGGCGCCAGATGCGACGAAGACGGCGACTACTGGCTGATGGGCAGAATAGACGACGTAATAAATATCTCAGGCCACAGGCTTGGCACCGCCGAAGTGGAATCCGCCCTGGTAAGCCATGAAGCGGTTGCCGAGGCGGCAGTTGTAGGATTTCCACACGACATTAAGGGCGAGGGGTTGTATGTGTATGTTACGTTAAAAGAAGGCTATGCAGATTCCGATGAGTTAAAACAGAAACTCATCGACCATGTCAGGTCGGTAATCGGAGCCATCGCAACTCCAGACAAATTACAGTTCTCCCCCTCGCTCCCAAAGACCAGAAGCGGCAAAATCATGCGCAGAATACTCAGAAATATCGCCAGAGGCGACATAGAAAACCTTGGCGACACAAGCACCCTGGCCGACCCGCTTGTTGTGGACGACCTGGTCAATGGCAGGCAGTAGTGTACGCCACGCATCATTGCTTAACGTCTTGCTTCGTACGTCGAACTCGTTTCATTCGATAAAAGTCGAAGCAGCCGTTAAGTTAACGTCCTATGCAATTGCCCTGACCGGCGCTGTAAGCGTAGCCGCCTATGTGGAATACGCTTACAGCGCTATCTTCCTCGTTGTGGTTGTTCTCTCCGCATACCTTGATTATAAGAGAGGCGACGCTCTGCATAATAATGCCAAATGGTATTTGCCGCGTTGGGTTATCAATGTGTTGTCGGTTGCCGTTATAGTCTTGTCAGGGTTTCGGATGCACAGCGAAGACTTTGTCGAGCCGGTCGTTGAGGCATTGTTAGTCCTGCTTTCGATTAAGTTTCTCGAGAACAGGAGCTTCAGAGACTACATGCAGATTTATCTGATTTCGCTGTTTCTGCTGGCGGGTTCGGCGCTTTTGTCGATAGATCTGTCGTTTTTCCTTTACTTTATGATTTATTTCTTTCTTATCTCTCTGGCCATAGTGCTGCTCACGTATTATTCACAGGCCCCGGCGCTCATTCTGCAGAGGACGGTATTCGTAAAAATAATTTTAAAGACGATGGTAATTCCGCTTTTTGCGATACCAATGGCCGCGGTTATCTTTCTGGTCCTGCCGCGGTCCGATTATCCTTTTTTCAGCTTTTTAAACCGCTCAGGCATTGGCAGGGCGGGCTTTACCGACAGCGTTAAATTAGGCGGCGTCTCCTCGATACAACAGGACCCAAGCGTCGTATTCAGGGCGGCTATGGAAAAAATTGACGATGAGGCACTCTACTGGCGGGGAATCCTGTTTGACATGTTCGACGGTACGTCATGGAAGTCCTCGTTGGCCGATGACCCGGCAGACATCCAGTCCGGCTACGCCATTCCCAAAGGCAGGCAAGTTCCACAGACTATATATCTTGAGCCATACGGAAATAAGTATCTGTTCGCCCTGGATAAGCCTGTATCCATATTCCTGAAACACGCCCGTTCCCCCGGTGGCTTCATATATCTTACAAAAGAACCAATAAAAGGCAAACTGCGTTACGACGCCGTCTCCGTGATAGAGGAAAAACGACAGGGTGCTGACAGTCCGCCCGATATGGAAAAATATCTGAAACTGCCGGATGACATCCCCAAGGGCATCGCCGCTCTGACCTCCACACTTGTAAAAGGGAAAAAACAGCGAGACGCCGTTAACGCCATATTAAAACATCTAAGAGACGGCAGCTACTCATATTCGCTTGACAACCTGCCCGCGTCTCAGTCGCCGCTTAGTGAATTCATTTTTGTAAAGAGGGCGGGAAACTGCGAATACTTTGCCTCGGCAATGGCCGTGATGCTTCGTGCCGCCGGCATCGCCGCAAACGTAATCGGGGGCTACCGTGGCGGGCAGTATAACGCAATAGGCGGCTACTACATGGTCACACAGAAAAATGCCCATGTGTGGGTCGAGGCATATATCGACGGCGAGGGTTGGACACGCTATGACCCCACGCCTGCCGCCGACTCCTCTTTAGAGAAAACAAGGGGGGCGTTCCTGCGCACACTGCAGACCGCCTTTGACGCGCTCAATTATTATTGGGGTGTATTCGTGATAAACTACAATTTCGACAGGCAGTTGTCCATGTTCAAAAGGCTCAGGACGAACATCAGGATACCCGCGTTGAAATCGTCTCTGCCGCGGATTAAAGCTCAATTAAGCATATTGATAACAACATCTTCTGCTGTTACGGCATCCCTTGCAATATTATTATTAATAGCCGCGCTGAGGTTTATTTCTTTTAATAAAACCCCGGAAGAGAAGAGGCTTCTTGGCGGCTTTATTAAGAAACTCGGGCAATTCGGGTTTGTGAAGAGACAATCCGACGGCCTCGAGGAGTTCGTATCGTCTATAACCGACGACAGCCTCAGGCGCGGGGCAGGTATGTTCGCCTCAGAGTTCGAAAAGATATATTACAGGGACGAGAGGTTTACAAAAGAGCATGTAAAACGCCTCAGGGCGATGCTCCGGTCGATGCGGCCATTGTAAAGGTGGGCAATAGGGAAAAAATGATGAACGTAGGGTATTCCTATTTTGGCTTGACAGAGAGCGGCTTGGTTTTTAAGATTTTGTGGGTCAAGGTTCAACATTAGACAAAAGAAGGCTTTTTGTCTAGTTTGCCATGTACCCACCGTCAATAAATAGGGATGTGTCCCTATAGCCTCCTACTTACGTGTTACCCTATGCGGAAATCAGTTACATTCGGGGACATGTGAAATTTAACGGTGTTCCGAATTCAGCCACTTTTCCTTTTGTTGTTGTGGTGTTCAGGCAGAGGTAAATTGGCAAACCATTCTGTCTAATGTTGTGAATTATATTTCTCTTGCTAAATTTATAACTTAGATATTATAATCCTTCCAATAAAAGGAAATGTAAATTATATTATTTTTTTTCTATAGAGGAGGATAAAATGCCTAACATAACAAGTTACGAACAATTTCGTCCAGGATTTAAATTTGGCGACTTGCTTCAGTGGGGTGGGGTATCACTATTAAGTAAAGCGATAAAGCTGAAAACGGAGGACGATCGTCCAGATTATGAAAAACAACATTGGATTAATGTGAATCACAGTTCCCTTTTGATCCGCTTTCCTCTTTATGAGGGACCAGAGGATAGGGTTTGGACAACCGAAGCCGTTGGCTCCGGCACCACTTTGCATCTCCTTTCCATTGACCTCCAGAATTATTCCGGCAAATTATGGTGGTATCCTTTAAAAGATGAAGTTGGAACGGATGACTACCGCAAAGAAATTGGCATAAGAGCCTTCAAGTATATCGGTATCCCTTATGCATACGACCAGTTGATGGAGCAACTTGTCGAAAAACCAATAGTGGACACAAAGCGATTATTCTGCTCTGAATATTGCCAGTTGTGCTACAGAGGAGAGCAAGAAATTGGAAAACGTGCTCTTAATCCTAATCAGATGCCAACGCTTGGAATATTCAAGGAACCGATATTGATTTATGACAGTATGTAGAATGTACAATAAGGAGGGGGTGGAGCGATGAGACCGTTTTACATTATAGGACATAATCCTAACACTGTATCCGATGCTATGAATTATTTGCGAGCAGGAGCTAATGCTATCGAGCCAGATGTCCATTTTACGGATGGCGATTTTTATATGGGAGAAGGAACGACAAGCAAGGATTTATCACTTGCCGATTATCTGAAGGGGTTGACGCTTCAGCTTAGAGTAAGCCCCTCATATGTTCCGGCGCTAATAACGTTTGATACCAAAAACTCAACTGGCAACATATTGGCGATGCTTAAATGCATTCAGGATAATTATTCGTCTCAGTATGAGGATACAGCAATTCTCGTTACCCGTTCACAGGCGACCACAGACGAACATGTGTTTTTCCAGGCAGCGACACAGGCTACCTTGCCTAAGAAATTCGCCGTCGGGGTGGACGAAAATACCCAACCCGAATATGCCGATGTTTTTTATAAATCTCTCGAGATAAAAAATTACACATATGCCGACGGTATTTCGATACAACTTCCGCTCCTTTCCCGCATATTTTGGAAAAGAATCGAGGAGGCCGTCTCTATGCGTGACAAAGGTGACAGTTTTAAAATGGTATATTCCTGGACACTAGACTTGCACGACGATATTGAGGCGTTTCTTAAACTCAATGTTGATGGTTTAATTACGGATAGCCCTGGCATGCTAAGGAAGCTTATTGCTTCTGACCCATTTTCAAAGCAGTATGGGTTAGCCACAGTTGGAGACAATCCTTTTAAGTAAACACTTTGAAGGTCGGCGCTATTGACGAAATCACCATGCGCACGATAGGCGTGCTTTACTTGCCGTCTAAGCGTTCTTTTTTACCTGATGATATTCGGCGTATCCGCACGGCCAACCATGTAAGCCAAACCGTATTTGCGGTGTTCCTTGTCATTGGCAAGACGACGGTGCAACAGTGGGAACAGGGACAAAATAAACCAAACGGCACAGCGCAACGCCTTCTCGATATTATTGACCGCAATGGACTTGCCGCACTTGGCCTAAGATATGCCAGAGCGCAAACACCCAACCGGCCTTGAAGCCGAAAGACTCTTAGCGGCCATAAAAGGCAGCCGCCATGACAGTATTGGGACACATCCCAATTAAAGTTCGTGTGGCGCTGGGGTCAGGCGCTGCCGATCTTTGTCAAAGGTTGAAGATATGCCGCGTCCTCTTCACTATCGGCAAACTTTAGGGCAATCCTTCTGAAAGTATCTTCCTTGTCTAAAAAAGCATCGACAACATCGGGATCAAAGTGCGTTCCCCTGCCCTCTTTTATTATAGACACCGCCTTTTCATGCGTAAGGCGGGGCTTATATACACGGCTGCTTATAAGCGCGTCATAGACGTCGGCAACGGCCATTATCCTGCCGGTCAATGGAATGTCTGACCCTGAGAGTTTGCCAGGATACCCGCTGCCATCCCACTTCTCATGATGAGCGTATGCCATATCCTCGGAAATCTTCAGAAAAGGGATGCCCCCTGCCTTCATAATGGCACTCCTTATGATTGCCTTTCCATGGTCAGGGTGCCTTTTCATCAGGGCAAATTCTTCGTCGTTTAATTTGCCTGGTTTCAGAAGAACACTGTCCGGCACGCCAATCTTTCCTACGTCATGCAGCGGGGCGCACTTATAGATGAGTTCAATAGTCTCGTCATCCAGCTCCTGTGCAAACTTTTCACGCAGGTGCACGGCAAGTACCCTTACATACTCCTTCGTTCGCTGGATGTGCCCACCGGTCATATTATCCCGCGTTTCTATGGCATGGGACATGACCTCAATCGTTGCCTCCTGTGTATGTGCCAAATCTGAAATGCTCCTGATTAATTGCCTTTCCTTAAGCCTGAACTTAAAAATAGTAAGAATGGAAAATGTGAATAACAATACAAGAGAAGGGGGAAAAGGTGAAACAAAAATTGCCATGCTTCCGATAAGCCAGACAGATGCACATATGAGGCCTGAAAGTAATGCTAAGACGAGCAGCGTACTGAAAATTACCCGTAACCTCGATACCGCCGCGGCTGCCAGTACCCCACAGAGGATATACAATATAATCTCATACATGGTCTTCTCTGCCGGAACATTTATGAAATCCCCTCTCAGGATGTTTTCGATTATCGTGGCATGTATTTCATATCCCGGCGATTTGGGATTAAACGGCGTTGAACGTATGTCTTTCAGCCCGGCGGCACTCGTCCCGACTATGACCACCCTTCCATCGAATTCCTTGCGGCTTGATCTGCCTTCCATCACATCGAGGGCAGAGATGACATCGAAGCGGGGGCTGTTCGTGTAATACCGTATAGTCATATTGCCGTTTTTATCCACCGGAACTTGAACCTTATCTATTTGAACAGACTTAATGCCGGCTGCGTCTGAGTGTATAAACAACTGGTTTGACGCAATTGCCCGCAATAGTATTGCCAGAGGGAAAGAGGGATAATAACCGCCGCCGTACTTAATAACAAGAGGCACCCGGCGTATGACCCCGTCCAGGTCTGGATTTATGTTCGTAAAGCCTGAGTGCGTAACGGCCTGCTCAAACTCTTTCAGGCTGCAAACCGCGTCATTTGCCTGATAAAGAAATTTGTCCTGATCATTCTCAGGTGTTTCCGAAATCCGAAACACCTCCAGCGGATGAAGTATGCACGGGTTTGGCACACCGCCCGCCGTATTAAAAAAAAGAAACTGAAAAGACCCGACAAACGGTCCGCCTGCAAGCGTCCTGGCTAATACGGCGTCGTTATCTTCATTGTCCTTTGGTACGCCGCTATAATTGAGCCTGACATTTAAATATTTCTCTAAATCCTTTTTTATAAGCGGCAAAGAAGTGCGGTCAGGCTCAGGGAAATAGATATCAAGCCCCACGCTTGAGGCCCCAAGTGCCGCGATGTTTTCGACGAGCCTTGCTACCTTATACCGCGGCCAGGGCCACTGGCCATATTTTTTCAGGCTTAATTCGTCAATATCCACGATAACCGGCAGACCCTTTTCTTTGCTTTGCGGCATTGCACGCAGTATGACGTCATAGACCTTCTTGTCAATGATTTCCAGAAACGCCGGTTTTACGAGGATAAGAAAAATTAACGCTGTCATAACAACGGCCACGGCAACGACAGACAGCCTGATTTCTTTACCTTTGTCCTTATATCGATATGAAGAGCCTATCGGACTATGACCTCAACTCTTCTGTTTTGTGGTTCAGGGGTATTGTCCGGCGTTTTGACTAAGAGGTCCTCTTTGCCATATGATGATATAACTACGGTTCCTTTCGCTTGTCCTGCCGTCAGCCCTGAGGATACCAATGTTTGATAAACTTTGTCGGCGCGTTCCATAGACAGCCTTAAATTATATTCCGCACTTGCAACCGTATCCGTGTGGCCTATGATGCTTATATCGACAGTGGTGCGGCTTTTAATGTCGTTTATAATGGTTGGAATAAGGGCTGCCGAAATCGCCGTCAGCACTGTGGAATTAGTGTCAAAATAGAGCAGGTAACTCTTTGGCAATATTGGCCGGATATCTATGGCTTCGCCAAATAATTTTCTTATCTGGTCGTAGTCCATCTTCTTTGGTTCGGTGGGAGGTTTATCGGCCTCTGTCATAGTAACGGCAAACTCAGCCCTATCCACTATCTGACTGCCGCCCCTTGTCGAGACCTCTATTGCCCCGACTTTGTGCGTATCGCCATCGTCCGGCATGAGGACGACGACCTCTTTAGCGCAGATGACCTTAGGCGCTGCAACCCGGATGTTTTGATTAGTGGATTGAACGGGCGCACAGCCCGCTATCAATGCCGCGGCGGCAGCAATGCACATAATCAATCTCATTTTACGCATTATCATAAAAGTAGTATCACTTAGAAACCCGCACGAGGAAGTAAGTTCCCCTGATGCCAATGGACATATCCGGCGTCTCTATCTTCACCTTATCCGGGGCAAGTCTGCCTATAGAGCCGGAGGTGTAGGACGCCGAACCCTTGCTAACTTTAGCCAGTAAAGAGAGTTTTTTATCTATGGGCACAAAAACAAACGATTCAACGGAGAGCACGCTGTCAGACCCCATAGAAAATACGGTGCCGTCTTGCAGCGTAAACGACAGGGAGCTTTTTTTCGATGTTGTCAACACTGCCCTTCTGTAAATCTTACTTCCAATGACCGCGCCTGATGTACTGCCGTCATGTGTAATCGCAGCCGTGCCTTTTATCCTCTTAACCTCGCCGATTATCTCGTCCTCTGCCGCAGATAAGGCCGATGATGAGATAATTATGAAGCAAAAGAGCAAACTCATCAGGGGCATTTTTATTATATCTGGCATATCTGGCTTCATGTATGACACCCTCCGGATTACTTCAATTTATGCGGCTAACGGCGGCCAAACCCACGGCTTACATTAACACCGTTTACGCCTTTTCGTCAAGCGGCTGTGACAAAAACAAAATTTTTATTGAACCGGAATACCTTTTTGTGCTACAATATGTACATCAAATGTACAGCGTTTATTAATATTACAAGGGAGGTAGTATATGAACGAGGTAAGGCGTTTCTTTTTAGTGGCGTCGATGTTGAATTTCCTGTTGCTATCGTCTTGTACCCAGCAAGGCAGCAAGACTTATGCAAATGGAGATAAGTATGCCGGGGAGTTGTCATGTGGCAAACCAAACGGTCATGGGACTATGACTTCCCCTGATGGAAGTATATACGAAGGTGAGTTTAAGGATGGTGAACCGAACGGGAAAGGGACTTACACTTCCGCTAATGGAGGAAGGTATGCCGGGGAGATGAAATATGGTAAACCAGAGGGGCGCGGGATTTTGACTTTCGCTGATGGAAGCAAGTACGCAGGTGAGTTTAAGGATGGCCTACAGGATGGGAAAGGAACTTTCACTCACCCCGATGGAAAGAAAGACGTAGGAATGTGGAAAGAGGGCAAAATGCTTTACTAAATTATTCCCAGCTCGTAACGTCTTTATTTTCGCCGTCGCCGCCTTCCTGTCCGTCGGCTCCGAATGAGTAGAGGTCATAGTCGCCGTGTTTGCCGGGATAGACATAGTGATATGGGCGTTTCCACGGGTCATTCGGGACATTTTTCTTTAAATAGGGGCCGTCCCAGCCGTCGGCGCCGGGGTTTTTCTGAAGCACATCGAGGCCCTCCTCAGTTGAGGGGAACCTTCCCGTATCCACTTTGAACTGTTCGAGTGCCTGTCCTAAAAGTTCAATCTGCGCCTTAGCGGCGGATTGTTTGCTCTTTCCAACCTTACTGAACATACGCGGGGCAACGAGCGCCGCCAGAAGCCCAAGTATCAGCATGACGACCAGAAGCTCAATCAGCGTAAAGCCCCGTTTATCTTTAACAATCGGCAAATTCAAACCAGATCCCTCCTCATAAGTATGAGGTTATATTAGCAAAAAGATGGGTGAAAAATAAAGGGCTTTAAGATTTGTATTAAGTGCTGTAAGACTGTATAATAATAGCTAATAAGTACTTGGAGGTGCTCTATGAGGTATAAGGTAAATCTTCAAAAGACAGAAGAGGGTTATTCTATATGGGTACCCGGTCTTCCTGGCTGCTGGTCACAAGGTAAAACAGAGCCAGAGGCACTGGAAAACATCAAAGACGCCATCCAGTCGTATATAGAAACTGTGGAGGAATTAACGACGGGTAAAGAAACCCGCTTTGTTGAAGTGGCTAATGCCTAAGCTGCAACCAAAGGAGCATCCTTCGACAGGCTCAGGATGATTCTCTTTTTCTTGATTATATGAACTTTGCTTGATTATATGAACTTTTCTTGATTATATGAACTTTTCTTGATTATATGAACTTTTCTTGATTATATGAACTTTGCTTGATTATATGAACTTTTCTTGATTATATGAACTTTTCTTGATTATATGAACGCTTTTGGTATAAATCATTTCTTCCCATACTTATGTTTAAGAAACTCGATGACGGCGGGCATGAGGGAGATTATTATTATCGCGAAGATGACTATTGTGAAGTTGTGTTTGACTATTGGGATGTTGCCGAAGTAATATCCCCCGGACAGGAATATGCCGACCCAGCAGAAACTGCCAATGACGCTATAGGTGATAAAGCGCCTGTAGTTCATCCTGCCGATGCCGGCTACAAACGGGGCAAATGTCCTGATAATCGGTGCAAATCTGGCCAGGACGACTGCCTTCCCGCCGTATTTATCGTAAAACTTTCTCGTACGTTCCAGATATTCCTTATTCAGCAGGCGGGAGTTCTCATATTGAAAGACCTTGGGGCCGATATAGCGTCCTATCCAGTAGTTAACGTTGTCGCCGGTTATTGCGGCCAGAGCGAGGGCGATTATCAGCCAGTAGAGTTTAAGCGTGCTTATGGCGGAAATAGCGCCTGCCGCAAACAGGAGCGAATCCCCGGGTAAAAACGGCGTTACAACTAGCCCCGTCTCACAAAATATTATCGCCGACAATATTCCATACGTCCATGTGCCGTAGCTGTTTGCTATTGCGCCGAGGTGCGTGTCAAGGTGCATAACGATCTCTATAAATTGCTTTAATAAATCTATCATTGCAGAGCTGTCCTCCATGTCCTTTTAATAGAATAGGTAAAGTAGATAACAAGGCCGATTATCAGCCACACGATGAGCCTCATCCACGTGTCAAAGGGAAGTCCGCTCATGAGATAAAGACAGAAGACGATTCCCCCGATGGGGACAACTATGCCGCCCGGTGCCCTGAATGTCCTGCGCGCCTGGGGCTGTGTGAACCTTAAAATCAGCACCCCGGCGCAGACTATCACAAAGGCCAGAAGCGTCCCTATGCTCACCATCTCCCCTGCTATCTGAATAGGCAGCAGCGACGATGCCACACACCCAAAAACCCCCGTTACGATAGTTGCCACATGAGGGGTTTTGAACCTCCTGTTGACTTTGGAGAATGCCTTAGGGATCAATAAATCCCTCGACATAGAATAAAATATCCTTGATTGTCCCATCAGCAGCACCAATATCACAGACGACAACCCCGCTATCGCGCCGATTTTAACAAACGGCGAGAGAAAATTGAGCTTCATCGCATCCACGGCAACCGCTATAGGGGCAGGCACCTGGAGGTCTGTGTAGTGTACCACAGATGTTAACACCAGAGAAACGCTCATATAAAGAACGGTGCAGATAATAAGGCTGCAAAGAATTCCAATGGGCAAATCCCGCTGAGGATTCCTTGCCTCTGAGGCGGCGGTTGATACTGTGTCAAATCCTATATACGCGAAAAACCCCACACCTGCCCCGCGCAGTATCCCGCTCCACCCGAAAGAGCCAAACTCTCCCGTATTGGGCGGGATAAACGGGCTAAGATAAGACGGGTTTATAAAAAACGCCCCCGCGGCGATAAATATAAGCAGTATGGATACCTTTATTATTACTATCAGGGCGTTGACCCATGACGAGAACCTTATACCCGCAAGGAGCACAAGAGACATGGCGGTTATGATAAAAAGTGCCGGGACGTTTAAGGTGTCCCCTGTGACTACCCATTTGTGAATGGCGGGGTCATATGTAAACGGCGGTCCGCAGAGATACTTAGGAATGTGTATACCTATATCGCTAAGGAAACTAACCACATAGCCTGACCATCCAATGGCCACAGTCGAGGCGCCAAGGAAATACTCGAGAATTAAATCCCAGCCGATTATCCATGCTATCAGCTCACCCAGTGCCGCATAGGCATAGACATAGGCGCTGCCGGATATGGGAATCATCGAGGCCAGCTCGGCATAACAGAGGCCGGCAAATCCGCAGGCAACGAAGGCCAGAAGGAAAGACAGCACAATAGCGGGACCTGCATAGCTTGCGGCGGCATGGCCGGTCAGAATGAAAATCCCGGCACCGACTATTGCGCCTACGCCAATGGCCGTCAGCTCAACCGGGCCAAGCGTACGCTTGAGGCTTACCTCTTTGCCGTCGGCAGAAAGGGCCTCTTCCTGCAGGGAGTCTATGGATTTCTTTTGTAGCAGTCTTGCAAATGTCATTCTTTAAGCGGCTCCTTAACTCAATATAAAGCGCGATGTAACAGTCAATTGCCCATGCCTAATATACAAAAATGACGGCTCTAAAAGCAATCCTATTGACTTTTACCGGCGACGGCAATCCTATGTGCGTATTTTCATGCCTCCAGGGCAAACGCACTATGTATTTTTGTCTGTCATTCCTGAGAAAGAAGAGGTCAAGGAGGCAAGCCTCCTTGCGGGAGTTTGAGGGCAGCGCCCTCATGGAAGATGGGAGGGGAAAATCCCCTCCCATTACAGTATTACTTAGGCGCGACGATTTCCCAGTTTGTGTCTGCAAGCGTCGGCAGCGCTATCATATCTGTTACAGAAGCGCCGTTCATCAGCCATATGATGTTTTGGCCGGAGGTCTTGTGGCGCCATATTATATCTGTGATGCCGTCGCCGTTGAAGTCTCCTGTGCCGACGATTTCCCAGTCCGTATCAGCCAACGTCGGCAAGTACTCCGTACTACTTACGCTGTCACCGTTCATGTGCCACAGGGCGTTATAGCCGTAAGACGCGTGCCGCCAGAGGATTTCGGTATTGCCGTCGCCGTAGAAATCCCCCGTGCCCACGATTTTCCAGTTCGCGTCGGTCAATGTTTGCAGCAGCACAACTGAGTTCATGTTCGACTTCTTGATTTTCCACTTGGCGTTATAGCCGAGGGTCTTGTGCCTCCATATCACCACTGTGTTGTTGTCGCTGTCTGTATCACCGGCTGATACGATTTCCCAGTTTATGTCTGGGACATTACCCAACGCCGCGGCGCTGTTCATTACAGAACCGTTGTCGTTGTAAAACCATGTTACGGTGTCGCCGGTCATTTTATTTTGCCATATGATGCCGGTTTGATTGTCCTGGTTGAAGTGTCCCGTACCGGCAATCGTCCATGATGTGTCGCTGACGGTAGTTAGGTATCTGCTATCTTTCAATGTCGTACCGTTCATCAGCCATGCCGCGTTATATCCTGAGAGTTTGTTTCTCCAGAGGATGTCCGTGTTGCCGTCGCCGTCGAAGTCGAACTTGCTCTGCCTGAGGGTTTTGCCGCCTTTGAATGAGACGGTAACGGTCTTGTCGGCGGTCATAGTCAGGCCGCAGAGGCTGTTATAGAGCGAGTCGCATCCCGTCCATGCATCAAACGTCGAGCCGGAGTTGGCTGCCGCCGTCAGGGTTATTTGAGAGCTGGAGCTATAGCTTGAGGTGCCGGTGTTGCCGCTCCATGTGATAGTTCCCGATGACGCGGTTACACTACCCGAACCGGTGCCAGATTTTACAATCGTCAGGGTATGGGTGCTTGTGTTGTCAAGGCTGAAAGTGGCGGTTACGCTTTTAGCCGATGTCATCGATACGTAACAAGAGGTTGAGCTTGCGGTATCGCATCCTGTCCAGCTTGCGAATGTCGAACCGGTGGCGGCCGAGGCTGTCAGAGTTACTGCCGTTCCTGAGGCGTATGACCCGGTACCCGTATTGCCGCTCCATGTGATAGTGCCTGTGCTTGCCGTAACTGTTCCCGAACCCGAACCTGCTTTTGTGACAGTAAGCGTGTTATTGCCCAGGGCGTCCTGGGTTACGGTAAATGTTTGACCGGCGATAGACATTGTTCCCGTGCGGGATGTCGTGCCGGTATTTGCCGCGACGCTGTAAGTTACCGTATTGTTTCCGGTAAACGATGTGGGCGATGTTATTGTAATCCAGCTGACATTAGTTGCCGCCGACCATGAACAAAGTGTATTCGTAGCTGTAACGCCGACGCTTCCACTGCCTCCGGCATACGTATAACTCACGCTTGAAGATGCAAGCGTGTATGTCGATGTGCAGACGCTGCTCGAAAATGTCGCGGTTACACTTTTAGCCGAGACAAGCGTGACAGTACAGTGGCTGCCGTTTGTGGAATCACAGCCCGACCAACTTGTAAAATTAGAACCGAAGTCCACCGCTACCGCCAGCGCTACCGATGTGCCGGACGCATATAGCGCCGTGCCGGTGCTGCCGCGCCATGTGATAGTCCCCGAGTCTGCGGTTACAGTGCCTGAACCCGTGCCGGATTTCGTGACCGTGAGGGCATATATTGGCGAAAATGTCGCGGTTACACTTTTAGCCGAGACAAGCGTAACAGTACATTGGCTGCCGCTTGTGTTATCACATCCCGTCCAACTCGTAAAAGTCGAGCCGGAATTGGCCGCGGCTGTAAGCGTTACGGACGTACCGGTGGTAAATGCAGCAGAACATGTGGAGCCACAGCTTACACCCGACGGCGAGCTTGTTATTGTGCCATCGCCGGATTTTGATATGCTTAAAGTAAAGCTGCTAACGCCGTCCCATACGTCGGAATCCCATACGAGGGTGTCCCAGTTGCTGCTGGCGGCCAAGGCAAACGACGGCAAAATTATGAATATAAACAAGAATATCCATAGTTTCATTTGAGTTTCCCTGTGCAGTAGTTTCATCATGGAATTATCGCCGCCCTACTGTTAGTGGAAGCGTGAAGGATGACGATGAGACGCCTGTTACGGATGAGTCGTTGGGCAGTGCCGGTAATGCCGTTATTGTGCCGGAAGAAGAACTACAGCCGTAGTAATAATAGCTCTTATAGCTTATCGTGGTTAGCGATGCGTTTTTCGACGCATAGTAAAGATGTCCACCACCGTCGGATAATATTGTACCACCAATAAAAGAACCATAAATATAAGCCGTTCCAGAGCAATTGGTCGAACTGAAATATATATTATTTGGTTTGATCGAACCCGGAGTATTGCTGGGATCCATCATAATTTCAAACAAATATCCATTGGAATTTAAAACCATCGTCATACCACCACTCATTCCAAGAAACGTCCCAAGCTCATTCCCATTTCCATCTTTCACGACAATATTCCCATAATTTACATAAGCAAAATTGTCGTTGATCTCGCTTGATTTTGCGGTCGTCCCCGATGAGAACGTATGTGGCAGGCCGGCGTACGCGGCTGGCGTTAAAAGGATAACTGGCAGGACAAGTATAGCGTAAATAAAATAGTGTGTAATAGTTCTGCCCAGAGGCTTAAACAGGCCTGACGCAAACGTCCCGAAAAACTCAGATATGCTTCTCATGGTGTGACCTCCCCAATATACATGATAAAGGCTGAAACAGCCTCTTCGTAAACCGCTGTGCCAAAAACAGAAAAGTCATCCAAACCACTCCAGCAATGTATACAATATATACCAGAAATAATAACATATTGTCAAGAATATATTATTTATTATCATATAGTTACTCTATGCAGTGCAATAAATGCAAAATCATGTTACCTAAAGTAAACAATAACAAATGAACGGTATTGCCACAGCATGTTATGTAACATATTGCTATATATACATTTATACAGACTAAACATATACATATATATGGAAAATTCCGCATATCGATTATTAGCACTTTTTACTGAACAGTTGGTCTCGCAGGAGATGCCTTTGAGCCTCTGCCATTAACCACTCCACCGCGCTCGTTTGACCCCGCTGATTTCCTTGCGGGTTTGACTTTTACCCGCTGACTGTTGCTATCATATTACGACGAAGGTAATGACTGTGAATAAGGAGAAAACGATTTGAAAATTGCTATAACCGGACTTCAAAACTCCGGTAAGACTACCGTATTTAATGCCCTCACGGGCATGAGCGCGCAGACGTCCATATATGCGTCGTCCATGGATGAGCCTAATGTCGGGTCAGTCCGGGTCAACGACAAACGCGTTGAAACGCTGTCAGACATATATAAGCCGAAAAAGACCACCTACTCCTCGATTATCTATTCGGACTTTCAGGGACTTACAAAAGGCGACACCGCCCACAACAGGAAGGTCTTCGAGTTCATCCGGGACGCAGACGCCATTGTCGAAGTGGTCAGGGCATTCGAAGATGACGCGATTGTTCATCCCGACAATTCCATAGACCCAGCCAGAGACGCGGCAAACCTCGAGGCTGAACTCCTGCTCTATGACCTCGAACTGGTCGAAAAACGCCTCGGACGCATGAGTGATGCCGCTAAGCGCGGGAAACGCCCCGACGAAGCAGAAAAGAAGATCCTCGAAAAATGCAAAGAGGCACTCTACAAAGAAATCCCACTGAGGAAAACCCCATTTACGCCGGAAGAACAAAAGGCCATCGTCCACCTGCAATTTATATCTGTTATACCCAAGATAATAGTAATAAACATATCCGAAGATGCAATCGGCAAGACCAATCCCCTGATAGAGGAGATAGCGGCAAGGCTCAGCTTCGACAGGAACGCGGTCATCAGCCTCTCGGGGAAGATTGAAATGGAGATAGCGCAGCTGCCCCCCGGCGAGGCAGAGTCTTTTCTCAAGGACATGGGCATAGAGGAATCTGCCCGCGATAAAGTCGTAAACAAGGGCTATGAGCTGTTGGGCCTGATTTCATTTCTCACCAGCGGGGAAGACGAGGTGCGGGCCTGGACAATAACCAGGGGAATGTCGGCGCTGGAGGCCGCAGGGAAGATACATTCGGACATAGAGAGGGGTTTTATCAGGGCGGAGGTTGTGGCCTACGACGATTTTATTGCCAGCGGGACAATGGCCGGCGTAAAGAAGGCGGGATTAGCACGCCTCGAAGGGAAAAATTATGTCGTTGCCGACGGCGATATAATAAATTTTCGTTTTAATGTGTGAAAGATTACAATATTTTTGCTAAAACACAGTGTTTTCGGCTATAATCAGCGAATGAGGAAAGTGTCGGAGAGTCAACAAACACAAGGCCGGAACAGGGGTCCGGGCCAAAGGAGGGAGCAATGAAAGCGCTGATTTTAACAAACGAATATCCACCATACATATACGGCGGGGCGGGTGTGCATGTCGAATATCTCACACGCGAGATGTCAAAATTAATCGGTGTGGATGTGCGCTGTTTCGGGGACCAGGCAGCTGACAAGGAGCCGCTTAAAGTCAGGGGCTATAGCGTCGATCAAAAAATGGTCGAAGACAGCGAAAAAAAACTGAAATCCCTTTTTTCCGCCCTGTATAATTGCATATCTTTTAACGTTACACCAATCGATGCCGATGTCGTGCACTGCCACACATGGTACACCCATTTTGGCGGCATTCTGGCAAAAAAATCCTACGGGATTCCACTGGTAATAACTACCCATTCGCTTGAGCCTCTGCGCCCGTGGAAGCGGGAACAGCTCGGGCTTGGCTATGACGCGTCGATGTGGGTGGAAAAAACCGCCCTCGAGATGGCTGACGCGATTATCGCCGTCTCTGAAGGGATGAAAAGGGACATCGTAGAGCTTTTCAACGTCAATGAAGATAAAATAGAGGTCATATATAACGGCATAGACACGGAGGAATACTACCCTGTCAAAGAGAAAGAGGCGCTGGCCCAATATGGCATTAACCCGGACAGGCCATATGTCCTTTTCGTTGGCCGTATAACGCGCCAAAAGGGGATAATTCACCTCGTTAACGCCATCGAACACATTGACGCCGGTGCGCAGATAGTCCTGTGCGCAGGGCAACCCGATACCCCTGAGATAAAGCATGAAATGGAAGAGGGTATAAAGTCAATCAAAAGGGACAATGTCATCTGGATACAGAAAATGGTATCGAAGAAAGAGGTAATTCAGCTTTATACGCACGCATCGGTGTTTTGCTGTCCATCGATATATGAACCATTTGGTATAATAAACCTCGAGGCGATGGCCTGTGAAACTCCCGTGGTGGCAAGTGCCGTGGGCGGCATCGTCGAGATAATCGAAGACGGGCAGACAGGGTTTCTCGTCAGGTTCGACCAGCATAAGGAAAGCCCCTTTGAGCCGCTCTCTCCCGCGGAATTTTCTGCTGACCTCGCTGAGAAGATTAATATAATCCTGGCCGACAAACATCTGGCGGAGGAAATGGGACGAAAGGGAAGGCTGCGGGCGGAGAAATCATTCAGCTGGAAGGCAATAGCCGCCCAAGTGGTCAATTTATATGGAAAACTTGTTTAAGGATAAAATCGGCAATTAATAAAGAGGTGCAATGTGTTGAATAATCCATTTGTCATAAAAGACATAGAACCAAGCGCAGACGGCGGGCTGTATCCAATAAAGAGAGAGACAGGGGATGTCCTGAAAGTCAGGGCAACGGTCTTCAGAGACGGCCACGATATAACCAAAGCCGTGCTGAAATATAAAGAGAAATACTCCGGCGACACATGGAACCACATTAATATGGCGCTGGTTAATCCCGGCCTCGACCTATGGGAGGGCAGTTTTAAACTTGAGAAAAACACCCGCTACCTTTATACGATAGAGGCATATACGGATGTCTTTGCCTCATGGCTCAGGGATACCATGAAGAAATTCGGGGCGGGGCAGGATGTAAAAAGCGAACTGGCCGAGGGCGAGATAATAATTGCCGAAGTTGCCGGGCATATCACCGCTAAAGAGGAGAAGCAATATTTTGTTGACATCGTGGAGATGATCGGGAAAAAGAAAACGGTTGAAGAGAAGATTAAAACAATGTCCAACCCACTTCTTGCCGACATCGTCGAATCATATGCAGTGCGTCTGGATTTAACGGTTTATGAACCGTATCTCGAGGTAATCGTTGACAGGGAAAGGGCGCGCTACGCGGCATGGTATGAGTTTTTCCCCCGTTCAGCAGGTCATGACGCAACAAGGAGCGCGACATTTAAGGAATGTATCGGGCGGCTTCCCGCGATAAAGGAAATGGGGTTTGACGTTGTCTATCTGCCGCCAATTCATCCCATAGGAAAGACGAAACGCAAAGGCCCCAACAACTCCCTGACCGCCGGTCCCGATGACCCCGGCTCGCCATACGCAATCGGAAACGCCGGAGGCGGGCACATGGCCGTCGAACCTGGGCTTGGAACGCTCGAAGATTTTGAGGAGTTCGAAAAGGCCTGCCGCGCACTCGATATGGAAATAGCCCTCGACTTTGCAATCAACTGCTCCCCCGACCATCCATATGTAAAAGCACATCCCGAATGGTTTTTTAAGCGCCCCGACGGCTCGATTAAATACGCGGAGAACCCGCCGAAAAAATATGAAGACATCTATCCTTTGAACTTCTACGCTCCCGATGGGGCATGGAAGGAGTTATGGGAGGAGATGAAAAAAATCCTCACCTTCTGGATAGGAAAAGGTGTGAGGATATTCAGGGTTGACAACCCGCATACGAAACCTATTCCATTTTGGAAGTGGCTGATAACCGAACTACAAAAAGACTACCCCGACGTAATATTCCTGGCCGAGGCATTTACAAGGCCGCCAGTGATGGGAGAGCTTGCGGCGGTTGGCTTTACCCAGTCTTATACATATTTCACATGGAGGAATTTTAAGGGGGAGATAATCGACTACTTTACCGAATTGACGCAGTCCGATGTGAAAGAATATATGCGTGGAAACCTATTTGCCAACACCCCGGACATACTGCCCCAAATTCTTCAGATAGGGGGCCGTGCGGCATTTAAGATGAGGTTTGTCCTTGCGGCAACGCTGTCATCCGTATATGGCATATACAGCGGCTTCGAACTATGTGAAAATAACGCGATAGATGGAAAAGAGGAGTATCTGAACTCCGAGAAATACGAAATTAAGGTATGGGACTGGGACAGGCCCGGCAACATAACTGACTTCATCACCCTGATAAATAAAGTAAGGCGGGAAAACCCGGCCCTTCATCATTACAAGAATCTCCGGTTCTTTCGCTCTGATAACGAGAATATCCTGTTCTACGGCAAGGTATCTCCGGATGGAAATAACATTGTCCTTGTCGTTGCCAATCTTGACCCGTTTCAGACACATAACTCACTGGTATATATCCCGCTGCAAGACCTCGGCATAGGATACGACGAGACCTACGAGCTTCAAAACCTGATAAACGGCGAGAGAATGTTATGCAAGGGCGAGGAGTTCTTTGTCACGCTTAATCCAGACTGGGAACCTGCCTTTGTCTTCCGGCTCGACAGGTGGACAAAGCACAGGGAGGAAAAATTTGACTACTTCGGCATGTAATTATATTGTCCCGAATTATGAATCTTATTAGGCTTATAACTTCTAATTGCGCCGATTTGTACAGAAACAGAGAGATACTTTTTGAGTTGGCGCGGCGGGATTTCAGGGCGAGATATCTGGGGTCATATATGGGTGTTTTATGGGCTTTTATCAATCCCGCGGTTTATGTGGCAATCCTGTGGTTTGTGTTTCAGCTTGGCTTCAAGGCCAGGCAGACGGACAACTTCCCCTTTATCCTGTGGCTTATTCCCGGCATAGTAGCGTGGTTCTTTATTTCTGACAGCATAATGGGAGCGACGCATTCTATCCTGGATTACAGTTTTTTAGTCAAAAGGGTAGTCTTTCGGGTAAGCGTCCTGCCCATTGTGAAAATCCTTGCCGCCCTCTACGTACATTTGTTTTTCCTTATCTTATTATTCGTAGTGTTTTTTGTCCATGGTTATGTGTTTTCTATTTATTGGGTGCAGGTGCTGTATTACCTTTTTGCGTCGCTTGCGCTTATGCTGGGGATTTCGTGGGTAACGTCGTCTGTGATGATTTTCTTCAGAGACTTCGGGCAGATAGTTTCGATGGCGCTGCAGTTTGGTTTTTGGCTTACCCCTGTGTTTTGGTCAGTCAGGTCAATGCCGCCCAAATATCTGTTTCTGCTGAAGCTCAATCCCCTGTATTATATAATCGACGGCTACAGGAACAGTTTTGTATATAAGATATGGTTTTGGGAGACCCCGCTGTTAACTCTGTATTACTGGTTATTCACGGCAATGGTTTTGGTAACCGGCCTGAAGTTATTTCGTAAGATGAGGCCGCACTTTGCGGATATGCTTTAGAGACATAGGACGATGAACCAGACAGTGGAGATAAATCCCCTGATAGAACCCGGCGGCATACCCGCAGACGACATCGCTGTCATCGAAGCGGTATCCCTGACAAAGGTCTATAAACTCTATAAAGAATCTATAGACAGGCTGAAGGAGGCCCTAAACCCCTTTAATAAACGATACCATGAGGATTTCTACGCCCTGCGGGATGTAAGCTTTAAGGCCGTAAAGGGCCGGACAGTCGGCATAATAGGGAAAAACGGAGCGGGGAAATCCACCCTCCTGCAAATTCTGACAGGGGTGTTGACCCCGACAAGCGGCACGCTGACTAAGACCGGCCGGCTCTCCGCCCTGCTCGAGCTTGGCGCCGGGTTCAACCCGGAGCTGACCGGCATAGAAAATATTTATTTCAACGGCACAGTAATGGGCTGCACCCGCGCCGAGATAGACGAAAGGCTTAGAGAAATAATCGCCTATGCCGACATAGGGCAGTTCATTTACCAACCCGTAAGGACCTATTCAAGTGGAATGTTCGTGAGGCTGGCATTTGCCGTTTCCGTAAGCGTCGAGCCGGATATTTTAATAATTGACGAGGCACTCAGCGTAGGAGACATAAGATTTCAAATCAAGTGTTTCCGGAAATTAAACGATTTCAAAAACAGCGGCAGATGTATCGTTTTAGTCTCACACGACATCGGGGCAATAAAAAGGCTTTGCGACAGTGTGATATGGCTGCGGGACGGGCAGGTTTACTTAGCCGGCGACCCCGAATATGTATGTAAGGAATATATGTCATACATGTTTTATGACGGCTCTTCTACCTCGAGTACAAACACAACTTCCCACAAATCAATCGCTTCATGCGACGCCATAGAATGGGAAGACGTCAGAGGATATGCCTCCTTTGGCGAGGGCGGGGCGGAAATCAGGCGTGTCGTAATGGTTTCGTCTGAGACAAACTGCAGAATGGATGTATTGAAGGGCGGCGAAAGGGTGAAATTCCTTGTCGAGGCAGACATAAGAGGCAACATTATAAGCCCCGGCTGCGGCATCACCTTAAAAGACAACTACGGCACATATATATTCACAATAAACAACTACATATATAACGTTCAAATAGAACCATTTACAGACACGCGCAGGCTCTGCGTAGAGTTTGAGTTTGAATTTCCAAATCTGAAATCGGGCAGTTATTCATTTTCCGTTTCTATATCCGACGGCACTGTAGAGAGACACATCCAAAATCACTGGATACACGAGGCCTATGTTATCCATATTATTAACAGCGACATAAAGTATAACATGGGCTGCTATCTGATATTGGACAATGTCGGCATAAAGGTAGCCACGACGGGAAGAATGGATTGACTGTGCCCTGGGACGACAGGGCAAGTTCGGGTGGTTTTGTGCTAAAATATTCTGAAGAGGTTAACTTTGGACACTATTACTAAAGCCAGATTTGACAGACAGGCGGCGGTTCTTGCAAAACTCGGCGAGGCATTAATCAAGGTTGGGGCGATTAATGAAACCGAGCTGAATGCAGCCCTGTCCGAGCAAAAGAAGACCGGCCATAAACTCGGCAGAATACTCATGGACAACGGGTATGCCACCGAAATGGAGATCGTCAACGCCCTTGCCGACAACATGGGACTTGAGTACATAGAACTTCAGGACGCTGTCATAGATGAAACCGCCATAAAGGCAGTGCCGTTAAAACTCGTGGAAAAACACCTTGTGATGCCCGTCAGGTTTACAGGCAACCGGATAACCATTGCGATGTCCGACCCTCTCGACCTTGGGGCAATCAGCGACCTTGAGTTTGTCACGGGGAAAAAGGTACATCCCGTGGTCACAACATTGGCTGAGATCAGGAGGGCCACCCAGCATTATTATTACAAGAAAAAACCTAAACGCCTGGGCGAAATACTTATTGACGCAAAGACCCTTTCAAAAGAACAGCTTGACGAATGTCTTGCAAATCAAAAGGTAAGCAAGAAGAAACTTGGCGACGTTATCGTACAGATGGGTTTTTCCACTGAGACCGAAATTGCGCGCGCGTTGTCGTCACAGCTTAATCTGCCGTACGTTGACCTCTCCAAAACAAACATAAAGCATGACGCCGTTGAACTGCTGAATAAAGAATTCGCCCTGAAGCATACTATTATCCCGACAAACGTTTCAAGCCGTCTGGTGCAAATAGCCATGGCCAATCCAATGGATATCGATTCCATCAGAGAAGTCAAGTACATGCTTAACAAAGATGTTGACATCGTCATATCCACCACGTCCGATATAGAAAACGCCATAGACAGATATTACAAAGCCGAAGAGATGAAAGCGGATCAGGGCGATCAATTTATCGATGTCTTCGATGGAGACGGCGCCTCCGCCATGGAAATAGACACAGAACGTATCGACGTCTCAAGTTCGGTGGCACTCAAACTACTGAAAGAAAGCGAGTCAACGCCGGTTATTCAATTTGTAAATAAAATTATCTTCGGAGCTATTAAAACCAAGGCAAGCGACATACACATGGAGCCTGGCGAAACCGGGTTCCGCGTACGTTTGCGCGTAGATGGAATAATGTCCGGCTATACTCAGATTGCAAAGGCCCTTGCGCCGTCGGTGGTCTCGAGGATAAAGGTTATGGCCAAGATGGATATATCCGAAAGACGCATTCCGCAAGACGGCGGGATAAAAATAAAGGTAGACGGCAAGGGGGTTGATCTCAGGGTATCCACGCTGCCTACTCAATTTGGCGAAAAGATAGTTATCAGGGTGCTTGATCAATCGGCGTCTAATTTATCGCTGCTCGATATAGGATTGAGCGACAAGGATTACCAGATGCTGTTGGAAATGATAGAAAAACCACAGGGTCTGGTGATTGTTACAGGGCCGACGGGAAGTGGAAAAAGCACGACCCTCTACTCCTCATTGTATCACCTGATGAGTGACAGGAATAACATAGTCACGCTTGAAAACCCCGTGGAATATAACATGAAGGGCGCTAATCAGGTGAATATAAACGAAAAGGCCGGACTGACATTCTCATCTGCCTTGCGGTCAGTGCTGAGGCAGGACCCCGACATTATAATGTTAGGAGAGATGCGTGACCCCGAGACCGCGGAGATTGCCATTCAGGCGTCCATAACAGGCCACCTTGTGATAAGCACCTTACATACTACAACGGCAGTTTCGGCGGTAAC
The DNA here is from genome assembly GCA_015233015.1 of Nitrospirota bacterium. GTDB lineage: Bacteria > Nitrospirota > Thermodesulfovibrionia > Thermodesulfovibrionales > Magnetobacteriaceae > Magnetominusculus. The sequence continues at coordinate 84,227 of JADFYO010000002.1, forward strand.
CAGATTAAGAGGGATGGGTATCAAAAGCCATTTTGTGGCATCGTCTCTGAATGGAATCGTTGGTCAGCGCCTTGTCAGAAAACTTTGTCCCTTATGTAAAAAGCCTTATACGCCGACAATGGACGAGCTTATAACGCTGGGACTGAGCGGGGAGTACATAGGCAGCGATGTCAAGTTCTATCATCCGAAAGGATGTGATGACTGTGGAGGGCGGGGATACAGAGGCCGCGTGGGGATTTATGAAATCCTGCCTGCCTCCGCAAAGGTGAGAAAGCTCATATATGAGGACGCCGGAGAAACCGATATATTCCGCGCCGCCGCAGAGGCCGGGATGACTTCCATCATAGAGGATGGCATTAAGAAGGTGATGATGGGGGCAACATCTCTTGACGAGGTGCTGAGGGTAACGTCCAACATAGCGAATACGGAGATAATCCTTTGTCACAATTGTATGGCGCCGTTGAATGCCGAATACTTATTTTGCCCTTTTTGCACCATACCGTTGAAACACAAGTGTCCTAAGTGCGGCAAGCAAAGAAATAGTACATGGAGGTCTTGTCCTTTCTGTAATGAGGTTTTTAACTGATGCAGCAGGGCAATTATAAATGCGTGCTATGGGAGAATAAAAATGAACAATGAATTCATCAATCCATTTATCGAATCGGCAATTAATGTCATTAAGACTATGGCGCAAATTGACGCAACATGCGGGCAGCCCGCAATAAAAACCGGCCACATGGCCGGAGGCGACGTAACCGGCATTATCAGCATGATCGGGGAACAAGCCCATGTTTCGCTCGCCATAACGTTTTCTGAGCCGGCTATCCTCGCGATAACCAGCAGTATGCTCGGGGAAAACATTGAAATATTGGATGACACAGTGGCCGACGCCGTCGGTGAAATTACAAACATGGTTACGGGAGGCAGTAAAAGGCTTCTTTCAGAAAAGGGATATAAGTTCGACCTCGCAAGCCCCTCCGTAATCGTAGGGGAAAATCATATGATCATTCATCAGTTGAAGGCCCCTGTCGTGATACTTCCGTTTACCACGGGCGCCGGGGATTTTTTCATAGAACTATGCAGCCTTAGTCTCGACGCCGATTGAATAAATCAACTGCCGATAAGCCGTCGAGGCCGCCGTGGAGGTGCAGATATCCTGAGAGCGAACTCAGGCTGCCCTGGCTTTCCATGCTCCTCGACGCCTATGCAATTATAGACAAGGGAATTGCACATGCGATAGAAAAAGAGATTAAGAAACATAAATCTCCCCTTGCGTGTAAAAACAACTGCGACAGCTGCTGCCGCACCCATACGGACATACCCGTATATCCGCACGAGATGACCGGTATCTACTGGTTCGCGGCGGAGGAGATGGACCACAATGTGCGCACACTCTTACGGCAACGTATTCTTACGCCGCCAACGGACGCCTCATGTCTTTTCCTTATTAACGCCTCATGTTCCATTCATCCCGTTCGTCCTGCTGCCTGCAGGCAGTTCAATGTCTTTAACAGACCGTGCGCCGAAGGCGAAGACCCTTTTTTCACCAGGAGAAAAGACGTCCTGACCCCAATCCCGCAATACACAGACAAGGCCTTTTATGCTGTGCTGCCTTTTTATGGAATAACCACAGAGCCTGAGAAACTTAACGCGATAAAAAGTAAGATAATCCATACTCAGGCAAAGAATCTAAAATCTCTCAAGTGGTTCAATATGCTCAAGGCAATGGACAACTTCGACAACCGATGACCTTTACGCTCCTGTCCTTTGGCCTTATTATATTGGCCGGCATTGTCTTCAGGCGTTTGAATGCCGCACAGGCCGCCGCAGTAAGACATTCGATAAATCTCTGTGTCTTTAACGTCTTTCTGCCGGCACTATGTCTTACAATATTTTATACCGCTATAATAGACTCCGAGGCACTGCTTGTGCCGCTTACGGCAGCACTAAGTATCTCTATATCTCTGGCAGCCGCATATTTGGTTTATCTCCCTCTGTCAAAAAGGATGGGGCTTGACAGCGGCGAAACAGGCATTCTTATCATAGCCTCTGCCTTTGGCAATGTTACATATCTTGGCCTTCCAATCATTATCGAGCTATATGGGGTTGGAGCGGCCAAATATCCTATCTATTACGACCTTCTTGCCACAACGCCAATTCTATGGATTGCCGGGGCGCAAATAGCGGTCAGATTTGCCTCATCCCCCGCCGATGCCGGCGCCTCCGTAAGCATCTCCAGCTCGCTCAGGACAATTGCCCTGCTTCCACCTCTGTGGGGATGCCTTGCCGGGGCAGTCCTTCAGGCCGCTCATGTTCCAATGCCTGAGTTTATCTTAAAGGCGCTTACGATGCTTGGGGGGCTTGTCACTCCACTGATGATTTTCAGCGTCGGCCTTGCCATTACCGTCCCTAATGTCAAACACGCGGCAGTTGCGGCCCCGGCCGCCCTGATTAAATTAGCCGTTTCGCCGCTTGTGGCGTTTGCAGCCGCAAGGCTTCTGGGGGTTCAGGCAACGGCGTTAAAATCATGTGTCATCGAGGGGGCTATGCCGACAATGGTATTGTCTTTACTTATTGCGGATAAGTTTAAGCTAAACACGCCGCTTGCCGCATTTATGATTGTCGCAACGACGGCGCTGTCTTTTGTCGTGCTTCCGATAGCCGCGCATATGATTTCGGGCTTCTAATCATATTGAATTAGTTTTCCGGCTGTGGTATCATATTAATAACTCGGTCAGACTATACCTCAGGGGTCATGTAAGGGGTCATGTAAGGAGAATGCAGATTGATTAAAAGGGTTAAGGTCAGCCAGCTTAGGCCCGGTATGTTTATTTCCGATCTTAATTGCAGCTGGATAGAGCATAATTTTTTATTCGGCACGTTTAAGATAAGCAGCACAAAAGAGATACAGAAGATAAAAGACATGGGGATCATAGACGTCTCCATAGATACATCGAAGGGCCTCGATGTCCCCTCCGCGCCAACAGTGGAGAGAGTTAATCGTGAAATCGATATTAAATTCATAAAGCAAGCCGATGATTTAATAGAACCTATCCGTGAAGTTTCGTTAAAAGAGGAAATGACACAAGCTAACATTATACGGAATGCTGCCAAGGAGACTATTAAGAATGTCCTTGCGGACGTCAGGCTTGGCAATCAGATAGATGTGGAAACAGTGAAACAAATAGTCCCTCAAATGACCGACTCTATATTCAGGAACAAGGACGCCCTGATCGGATTAAGCAGGATAAAAAGCGTGGATGAGTATCTATTTTTTCACTCCGTCAGCGTTTGTGTCCTGATGGTATCGCTTGGTCATTCCCTTGACATAAGCCGGGAGGAAATTGACCAAATAGGCGTTGGCGCCCTTCTGCACGACATCGGCAAGGTAAAGGTCAATCAGGATATCCTCAACAAACCGGGACGTCTGACTGACGATGAGTTTGGTAAGATAAAGGACCATGTTACGTTTGGCTATGAAATCCTTAAACAGATCCCCTCTATCCCCGAGCCTGCCCTCATTGTTACCCATCAACACCACGAGAGATTCGACGGCACCGGTTACCCGAATAAATTAAGAGGAGACGGACTATCGGTTTATGGACAAATGGCCTCCGTTGTCGACGTTTACGACGCCCTTACGTCGGACAGGTGTTACCATAAGGGGATGCAATCTACCGACGCTCTGAGGAAAATCTTCGAGTGGAGTCAATTCCATTTTAATCCCTCGATTGTACAGCACTTCATCAGATGTGTCGGCGTTTACCCGATAGGCACTTTAGTCAGACTTGACAACCATCGGCTTGGCGTAGTCATCGAATCCGGGAAAGATGCCCTTACAAAACCTAAAGTGCGGGTTATGTTTAACCTGAAAAGTAAATGTTTTATAAAACCGTCTGACATAGACTTATCAAAACCCAATGCTAACTGCAATATAATCTCATGGGAGAACACCGCCGATTATACCGAGTATCAAATAAACCCATTCCAATACACCGATTTATTGATTTAGATATAAGGCGTCGAGCCTGTCTTTGAACGCCTCATAAATATTCTTTCTTCGCAGCTTCAGCGATGGGGTCAGAAACCCCTGTTCCGGCGTCAGCCGCCCCTCATATATATATAACTTCTTGATGGTCTCAAACGATGCGAGGGTCTTATTCACCTCGTCAACTCTGCCCCGGATGAGGGCAATTATTGCGTCGTTTGTAACCAGCTCCGAAAATTCTGAGAATATTACGCCCTGTTGTTTGGCGTAGTCGGCGGCGGCATCATGTTTTAGCGTTACCAGCGCCGTGAGGTATTTTCTTTCGTCTCCATAGACGACGATATGTTCGATATAGGGGTCGTCCTTAAAGCGCAGCTCGATAAGCTGGGGTGAGATGTTTTTCCCCCCCGATGTGACGATAATCTCCTTCTTCCTGCCCTTTATCCTGAGAAATCCCCTTTCGGTAAACTCGCCCAAATCTCCTGTCTTAAACCATCCATTGCCGTCAAATGCCTCTTTAGTTGCCGCAGGGTCTTTGTAGTATTCCTTAAAAATATTCAACCCCTTTGCGAGGATTTCCCCGTCAGGGGCAAGCCGTAGCTCTACGCGCGGGAAGGCTCTGCCGACGGTGTCGAAATCGAAGTCGTCCTTCCGGTTCATAGTAAGCGTGGGGGAGCACTCTGTAAGGCCATAGCCTTCGATAAGCAGCAGCCCCGCGTCGTAGAAGAACTCCTTGACCTCTCGCTTTAGCCCTGCGCCGCCGGATAGACAAAACCTCAGCCGTCCGCCCGTCAGCTCCCTGAGTTTCGCAATCTGCTCATTCCTGTCAGGAGACGAAGCATTCGCGGTAATATACAGCTTTTCCCAGTATGCGGGGACACTTATGAATATCGTCGGCCTTACTATGGGCATATCTGAAAGAGCGGCCACAGGGGTCGTGAAATATGTCGTAAATCCAAGCGTATTGCCAAGGCCAAGTTCGCCCCAGCCGAAGATGTGAGACATGGGAAGCCAGAGGAGATCTACCTTCGTATCGGGAATCAGGGGACTGAGGACATCTATCCAGTCTCCCGCGTTTACGTAGAGGTTTTCATATGTCAGGACTACGCCCTTGGGGGGGCCGGTAGTGCCGGAGGTGTATAGCATCGCAGATACGTCGTCTTTAGTTATGAGCGCGGCAAGGCGTGTAAATCCGTCGGGGTCATCCCGGAGAATGCCTTCCCCTTCTGCATATACGTCGTCCATAAAGACGATCTTATCTTTTAACTGCCCTAAGTCAGCGCTGAGTTGTGCTGTCGCGTCCATGAGGATAATCTTTTTGATAAGCGGCAGGCTGCTCCATATCTTATTTATAGTGGGGAGCATGTCCAGCTCGGTTATCAGGACTTCAGTGTCCGAGTGTGTGAGGATATATTCGACTTCCGGCGGCGTATTAGAGTGATATACGGGGACGAAGACGCCGCGGCATGAATGAATTGCCATAAGACAAAACGGCCACTCGATGCGGTTCTTCGCATACACGGCCACTTTTGTGTTCTGCCCTGTGCCATGATGTGACAGATACAGGGCTGCCTTTGACGAATATGAATAAAAATCCCGCCACGTTACATTGACGTGGCCGCCGCCGGGAAGCGGGGCAATGAAGCGCACCGCATCCGGGTCACCGTTATTTTTGTCTATAATGACCTGTGCCTCTGTGTTGAAATCCATGCCGTTTTTCATAAGATTTATCCCCTTTCGGATATTTTACATTAATTCGTCTGAAATGATAAACCGGCAATTTACTTATTCATGGCAGCTTTGTTAGAATAAGCGATTAAGAACGCCGTGTGAGGAGGATAATAAAGTGGCAAGTTGTTATGTATGTGGAAAGGCAAAGACTGTCGGCAATAACGTCAGCCATGCCAAAAACAGAACGAAAAGGTGGTTTCATCCCAATCTTCAGCCCGTGAGGGCAATAACTGACAAAGGGCCGAGAAAGGTATCGATATGCACGAGATGTCTTCGTTCGGGCAAGATAAAAAAGGCCGTATAGGAGTATGTGAGCAGGCTTCAGCGGGCCTCTGTCGTCATAGAATCCCTTGCCGGGCATCTTGGCATGGAAGATGGAATGATGCTGGAGAGGATAAAGAACCGTTGGCACGAACTGATAGGAACTCCAACATCGCTTAACTGTCAGCCCGCATTTTTCAAAAGTGCCCGGCTGACGATAAATGTCAGCTCCAATGTCTGGATGACCCAGCTTAACTTCCTCGAGGGTGAGATTGTCTCGATGCTGTCTGAGTTTGGAGTTGTCTCGATTAAATTAAGGCCGGGGCCGGTCGGGTGGCCCCCGCAGACAGCCGCCGCGGCACTCCCCGACGCCCAGCTCTCCGCGGGGGAAGTTGCGTATGTGGAATCTCTGTCTGCCGGTATAAAGGACGACGAATTGAGAGAGTTGCTGCGCAGAGCGGCCCTGAAATCGTTTGCCAGAATAAAGGCCGTTGACGAACGCTAACCGGGCAGGGGGGGTTGCCATATAAAAAGATTGATTTTTTTGGTTCATTTGGTAAAACTATATCTGTAATATGAGAAAACACTTCAGGCTGAATGACTGGAATAGCGCGTTCAGTGTCCCTTGGTTTATCAACTGCCGCGCAGTTAGGGCGAGGGAATAGTGGCCGATGATTTCACGGGTGCGTCGTTGGGCGTGGTTTGGTCTTCAAAAGTCTATGGTAGAAAACAGGCTGCTATCCCTATTTTCTAAATGCGGCTAATCATCAAAACCCACCATCTTCAAAAAATAAACGTTGCCTGAACCATCACCGCACACTATCTTATCCCCGCATATCGCACACGCAGATGCTTCGTCTTCACATCTATACGCCGCAATTTCTTTTCCACTATTCGCGTCCCATATCTTTAGCGTTTTATCCTCGCTTGCCGAGACAATGCGGCTTCCGTCTTGCGAATACGTGCAGGATGTTACTGTGTCACTATGTCCTGAGAGGGTCATAATATTATAGCTTGTGATTGTCTTAGGCGTTCGGTATTGGTGTAGAAACCTTCCACCCTTTTCTATAAATTTCTGCCGGGCTTTCGCTGCCGTAGTCTTTACACGCCCTTTTTGCCACTGCAGCTCGTTGTATAGCTGCTGAAATGCCAAGTTTGGCCGATGGTAAATGTGGTGTGCCTGCCTGATAAATTCTCGCGCAAATGTCTCGACTAATTCCTTTTTTCCCTTAGGAAGCTGCTTACGTGCCTTATTGTAGTCATTCACAATATCATAAGTTTGTCCGGCCTTGCATTTTTCCTGAATAAACAATATGTCTGTCAGTACCGTCTCAAGCCTGTCCCATTCCTTTGCCTCGATAAGATGCGCCGGAAGATTCCTTATAAAATACTTGTGAAGTTTATCCAAACCCTTTTCATATTGTTTATATCCAAATTCGGCCAGCATCGCATGTCCCTCTGTAAGACTGACATAATAAATACCGGCTTTGTCATAGTCATTCAGCCTGTCGGGAATGGACTTGTGAAATGGCCTGATGGTTTCGCCGCCCTCGCCCGTGGCAGTAGGAAAAAGAGAACCAAGTGTGCGTGTGAGTTTACGCAGCGGCTCATCTTTCAGGCCAGACATGGCTTTTAGAATCGCAATCGGCAGAGGTTCACGCGCGGCAAGCACCGCGCGCAAGACAGGCAGGACATCTGTTTCAAACCTCTTCTGCTTAGGAAACTGGCGCTCGAAAAACTTCCGGTAGATACCGCCAAGCCCCTGCGGGAATTCATCTATACGGTCTAATGACAGATAATCGCGGTTGATGTCATTGCAGACATGCTCAACATACAGAAACAGGCCTTCGCTCTTGTTTAGTATCTGCTCGATCAGATTATCGGCATTGGGGCGGTTATATAGGTGCGATTCCAATCGTCTGTAAATAAAGCATCGAATATCATCGCGGTTTTCTTCGCTGTCAGCATGGAGAATATAGGGTTTGAGCCACTGCAATGGACTTGTAACCGAAGATTCAGGACGGCTTGTAACCATGAGGGCCAGCCATTTGGGCAGACGCCGGACATCAACGGCAAGCATTTCAACAATCAGCCTCTTCAACAGGAGCTTGCGATAGTCTGGAAGGCGCGCGGCAAGCTGAAAGGCAATGCCACGTACCACATCGGTACCATTCATGGTATAGGGCTTGTCCCATTCGCAAAACTGGGCGGCAATTATCCGGTCGCGCCCGAAATGTGTCAAATTGGCGGCAAAGGCGCTCTTCCCTATCCCCGGCTCTCCCACTATCCAAAACAGGCGCGAATCGTTGTCCTTTTTCCCAGCCCACTGCTTGACTTCATTGTCCAGCCACTGACGCCCTACAAACCCCTTACCAAGCAATGAGGCAATGCGGCTGTCAGAGGGACGCATGTTTGCCGGCATGGGCTTGAGAAGATTTCGCAGCGTTTCGATTTCACCGGTAAACTGCACACTCTCATCGCCTTCGACAACGCGTATGATTTCAGCAAGTTTATCCTTATACCAGGCGTCCCACACAGCCTTACCGGCTGCACGTTTCTCTGTCCAATTTTGCATATCGAGCCACTGGATATGGCTGACACTCGGCGGTGCGCTGACCTCCGTTTCACTCTCGACGAGGATAGTCTTGATGTTGCCGTACTTTTCGCCGATGGCTATGGCTATCTCATCGAGACAGACGCCGGGGGTGCGTACTGAATGCTTTGACAGGAAGGCAAGCACCACATCAGTGCCTAAAATCCCGCCGGTGATAGCCCGCCGCCAGTCATCGCCTGCCTTTATCTCGCTTTCGTCAATCCAGACCTTGTGCTTGCGGCCTTCAAGGTCAGCCCTGATACGCTTCGCTAATTCGGCGCTCTTGTCATGACCATAGCTGAAACATATTCTCATCGGTTTAGCCGCCTTATCAGACATTTTAATCGGGGCCGCGTCCTGTCCTGGTTCGGCGTGAAACAGGTTGGTCCAGAGCAGGGCCTGTCTCCGTTTCGCCTGCTGACATCAGTTTATCACCTGTGGCTTTTCTGTGTCAATTTTTCAGGAAATAGACGATTGCGGGACGGTAAATTTCAGCGAAAGCGGGCAGGGAGTTCGAAAGCTCACCCGTGTATTTTTTTAACGGCGCCACGCCTTGAGAATAATAACGCTGAATTATGTTATCATACCGCAAATGAGTGTACCAATTAAAGTAGTCCTGAACGATATAAAATATGTCGCATTTATCGTTTTTGTTGTGTCTCTGATGTTCTCCGAGAGCGTCAAGCTGATAGCCCTGTATGGTTTTATGATACCTATCTTTTTTGTTCAGCTCTACAGGCGGGATATACGCATTCGTATCGGCCTTTTGGAATATGGATTTATAGCGTTTTTTATTACCTCGGTTTTAAGCGGTCTCTTTGCGTCAAACACCCATGAGTATATTAAAGGTACGAAGGATGTTACGCGCATCGTGATGCTGTTTTTTATCGCTTCCACTTTAAACGATGAAAGGCGTATCGGGGCAGTATTGCGATGGCTCTATGTGGCTACGGCGGCGATGGCCGTCTTTGGGGCGGCGGAGGCATTAAAGCTGCATAAGCCCATGGATTTGCACATGGTTGGACACTATAACTATACCGCGATGTATCTGATCATAGTTTCGAACGCCCTTATCGGGACAATCGTATTTTCTGAAGTCAGGACAAAAATGATGAAGGCGGCGGAAGTGCTTTTATTTGTTATCACAATAACGGCCGCCGTGATAACGACAATGAGGGCGGCCTTTGTAACGTTATTTATTTTTTCGGCTATTGTTGTGTACGCAAAACGAAAATCATTGATATCAAAGGCTATAACTGCCGTGCTGGCCGTCTTTTCCCTGGGTGTGGCGTACGTATTTAAGCCCATGTGGACAAAACTCCCTTCAGGGGAATCCTTCTGCCGCAGGTTATATATATGGAACTATGCGGTAACGATTATCGGGAAGTCACGCGCGTTGGGCATAGGGCTGAATAATTTCAAATATACCTTCCCGGCCGCGGTAGAGGGAGGCAGGAGCATATTCGACGCCCACAGCGTGTACCTAAACACGGCCGTACAGAGCGGGGTGGCAGGGCTTTGTTCGCTTTTTGCAATCGCAGTTGGTTTCATTCGCAGATGGTTTAGTATAAAAGGCGGGGCATTTGAACAGGAAATCAAATTCGCCGCCCTGGGCGCAGCCCTCGTAATTTTTGTCGGAGGGATTTTCGACACGACCCTCCATCACGAAACCGGCATGTTGTTTTCCATTCTGACCGGCTTTATGGCAGGTCTCAATGTTCCCCAAAGCGTCGGCTGCCCCGACGCATGACTATTTTCTACCCCGTCCCGGAGTCGATGCTCACTGCGCGGGCGCGGTTTATTCAAATCATAAACACCGCCCACGCCCTCGCTAAAGCGGGCGCTGCCGTTAAGCTCTTAACAGGCCGCCCCAATTGCTCAAATTACTCAGACGGGCAAACGCGGCAAGAAAACCTCCTCAGCCATTACGGCCTGCAACACCACCCAAATCTCGAGATCGTGTTCCTGCCGATGATAAGAAAGGATGAGGCTCTGCCGTCTGTACCGTTTTCCATAGGAATGGTCTTCAACGCCGCCCTTTTGCTCTATCTGTTTCGACAAAGGAAGACTACTGACAGTATCATTTTCGTAAGGCATCTGAGGACTGCACACCTGCTCCTCTGCCTTAGGAGCCTCCACCGGATGCCGGTCGTGTTTGAGGCCCATGAAATATTTCATCTGACCACAGAAAAAAAAAGAAAACTGGAGCGTCTGAAACGGCAGGAGAGGAAAGTTTACAAAGAGGCCGGGGCCGTCGTTGCCATCACAGAGAGGCTTAGGGCTGACCTCATTAAGATGTTTTCATTGGAGCGCATTCCCTCGATTACTATACCGGACGCTGCAAGGGGCGATATATCTGAGACTGCCCTGCCCTATGAAGGGCGGCGGTTTATTTTTTATGCCGGAGGGCTTTATAGATGGAAAGGGGTGGATCTGCTTATCGGGGCAATGCGGCAGTTTCCCGATGAGACACTCGTAATAGCCGGAGGGGGCGAGAGATTAAATGAACTTCGTGCTATGGCCGAAAGTATGGGGCTTGCAAAGAGGATTACATTTACAGGGCAGCTCAGCCACACCGATGTCATCAGAAAATACCTCAGAGAGGCAAAAATTGCCGTGATACCAAATCTCACAGAATCTGTGTCGATGTACTCATCCCCGCTGAAGATGTTTGAGTATATGGCCCTGAACGTTCCCATAGCCGCGTCGGATATACCGGGGATAAGGGAGATTTTAACAGACGGCAAAGACGCGGTTTTTTTCACGCCCGGGGATTGCCAATCCCTGACCGCAGCCCTGAAAACTCTTATAGACAACCCTGTCAAGGCAAAGCAAATAGCCGCGGCAGGACGTGCTCTTTCAGAGGGCTTTACGTATGAACAAAGGGCAAAACGAATGATTGATTTTCTCGGCAGTACGTTTTATAATTGACTGAAATGGAGGATGTCTGTTCTTTAATGAGGGATGTTTCCGTAGTGATAGTAACAAAAAACGAGGAGCGGAGGATTGCGGCGGCGCTTGAGAGCGCGGCGGCGGCGGCAGAGATAGTCGTCGTTGACGCCGAAAGCGAAGACGGCACTGTAGAGATATGCAAAAGATATACGGACAGGGTTTATATAAAGCAGTGGCAGGGGTTTGCCGCGCAAAAGCAGGCGGCCGTCGACCTGGCCGCAGGCCCGTGGATATTCATCCTTGACTCAGACGAGAGGTTTACGCCGTCGTTGACGGCCGAAATCTCCACGCTACTCAGAGATACCGCCCTTGACGGCTTTTTCGTCCCGCGAAAGAATTTTTTCTTAGGCCGGTGGATAAAACACGGCGGCTGGAGGCCGGACTACACGCTGAGGTTGTTTAAAAAAGAAAAGGGACGGCTTGAGCCGCGCCATGTACACGAAAAGGTCGTCGTAAACGGCAGAACCGGTTATCTGAAAAGTTCTGTCGAGCACTATACGTATGGAAGCATATCGGAGTTCATAGCCAAAATGGACAACTACTCCACACTATCGGCAATGGAAAAGGCGGCGGGGCGCGCCGGTATATTTTCGATTACCATACGCCCCGTTGCCACATTTATTAAGATGTATTTTCTGAGGTTTGGTTTTCTTGACGGCATACATGGGTTTATTCTTGCAGTTTTATATGGGTACTACACCTTCGTCAAATACATAAAAATATGGGAGGCGCAAAATCAATCAGCCCAATCAGAAATATCTTAGGGAGGTAAAAGTTTGTGAAACTGAGTATCGTTATTCCGTGCTTTAACGAGGAACTGGTGATTGATGAAGTCTATAGGCGTTTAATGACCCTCATGAATTCATATGTGGAGAAGGCACTCATCGGCGACTACGAGATAATCTACGTTGACGATGGTTCGACAGACGGCACGCTTTCAGCGCTCAGGCGGATTGCCGGGGCCGACAAACATGTGAAGGCAATTTCATTCAGCGGCAACTTTGGGCATCAGCCCGCCCTGACAGCCGGCCTGTATCATGCCGGTGGAGATATGGCCGTGTCCCTGGACGCCGACCTTCAGGACCCGCCGGAGATTATCGGGGAGATGATAAAGAGATGCGAAGACGGGGCAGACATTGTCTATGGAGTGAGGGATGACAGGCAGGAGGACGGCTTTTTTAAGCGCGTTACGGCCACGGCATTTTATAAGATTATGACCTTAATGGGGGTTAATCTGATATTCAACCACGCCGATTACAGGTTGTTATCGAGGCCGGCCCTTGACGCGTTTCAAAGATACGGCGAGGTAAACCGGTTTCTGAGGGGCATGTTCCCCTCGATGGGATTTAAACACGCTGTCGTTACCTACAAAAGGGAGAAACGCTTTGCCGGAACGACGAAATATCCGCTTAAGAAGATGGTTTCGTTTGCCGTTGAGGGGATAACATCGTTTACCAATTTCCCGCTCAGGCTTGCCTTCGTGCTGGGCTTTGTAAACTTTGCCGCCGCAGTCGTGCTGGGTTTATGGGCGCTGGCAACTAAGCTCGAGGGAGGGGCGGTTCCCGGCTGGGCATCGATTGTGCTGCCTATTTATCTTTTTGGCGGGATTCAATTGATGTTCATAGGGGTATTAAGCGAGTATGTCGGGAAGATCTATATGGAGGTCAAGCACCGGCCGGTATTTATAATCAGAGAGACGATTAATTTCGACAAAGATCAGGGCAAAAGCCCCTGAATACGATTGAGTTCAACCCTGGACTTCGCATAGTCAGTCATGGATTTGGCCTCGTCGTAAACCGCGGCGGCATAGTCGCGCTGGAATTTTAACAGGTCGTTCAGGGTTGAGAGTCCTGCCCTGAATTTCCCCTCTTCCACCTCGAGTAGTTTTTCTGCCGCTAAGAGGGATTTCCCCGAGGCCCTTATTTTCTTTATAGCATAGATAAGGTTGTTATATGCCTCGGCGGCCTCAACCTGGATTGTCTTTTCTATTTCCCTTAGAGCGGCGCCGGTCTGCCTTACCTCGAAGTCGGCCTTCATGCGGTTGCCGCGGTTTTTCCAGTTGAAAATGGGGACGTTCAGCACCAGGCCGAATTTCCATGAAAAATAATTGCCCGACGTAAGCTCGTCTATCGTGGTGTGATACTGGCCGTCGAGGCCCGACTGACCGTAACTTGCTATGGCGTTGAGGTCAGGCAGCGTCTGATTTTTATAATAGCGTGCGAAGAGTTCCTTGTTTTTCTTTTCTACGAGTGCCTTCCGATAGTCCTGGCGGCCTTTAAGCGCCTCTTCGACGATTGTCTCCAGAGGGGGTGGTTCTGCTGGCTCCGGCGGCCTTGACATGAGCTGAAGGCGGGTATCTGACAGTCTGATATTCATAATGCCTTTAAGGGTGTTTTCGGCGTTTTTGGCGTTTTTTTCTGCCTCTAAAAGAGCCTCTTCTCTAATGGCCGTCTCGGCTTCGGCAGCATAAATATCCACAGGGGCGGCCATTGCCGCGGCGATACGGGCGTTGACCTCGTCGCATGTCTTTTGGGCCAGGGTCAGGGCAATTGCGGCGGCCTCGATGCCTTTTCTCGCCGCCACAAGGTCCCAATAGTCTTTGACCGCCAGAGAGACCTTCGCAACGACGGCCGCATCATAGGCGTATTTCTTTATCTGGACGGTGTTTTTGGCCGCATTTAGGTTCGTTAGTTGTATGTCAACACCGAAACCCTTCAAAAGCGGCTGTGTTAATGTCAGAGAAAGCCCTGACGAATAATATGAATAAAGGTTCAGAAATGGAGAGTTCCCGTTGTATCTGTAATTTTGCCATTTCAGTTCATACTGAGTGCCTGTTACGGCCTTGCCGGATAATGACGCGTTATAGTTAATCTGCCCCTCTGCCGTGCTGTTTATATCGAGGGACGGTTGTTGCCTGTCATACGTTTCGTCTAAACCTACATTGAGGGAAAGGTCGAATTCCCCCTTGCTGACCATGACATCGGCCCCGGAGATTTTGGGATTATAGCTTTCGGCCTCGATGTCCGTATTTTTTTCGATAGTTTCCCTTATAACGTCATCTACGGTGAGATTTATTATATATTCAGACTGTTCGGAGTGGCAGGTCGATGGGGATTGGGCAAAACACATGGTGGCGATAACAAAAAACACTGACAATTTTATACGATGTGCCGCTTGATGTGCCGCCCGATGTGCCGCCCGATGTGCCATAAACTTATGTCCGGCGTGTTGCCGGAGGTATGCAGACAATAAAACAGCTGGCCGGGGTCAAAGCCTCGCGGCCAGCGTTTTAATATATTGTTTCAGATGTTCGGCAAACTCCGGCCGTTTTAATGACAGTTCTATGGTTGCCTGAAGAAAGCCGAATTTATCGCCGGCATCATACCTGTTGCCTTTAAATAAGTAACCGTAAACGACGCGATTGGCAAGCAGGAGATTAAGGGCGTCGGTGAGCTGGTATTCACCGCCTCTGCCTGGTTTTATGTTTTCGAGGGCGTCGAAGATGTCCGAAGTCAGGATATATCTGCCTATGACGGCGAGATTGGACGGGGCGTCCTCTTTTTTTGGCTTTTCCACAAGCCCGTTTATCTTATAGAGCGGTCTTGGGACATGGCCGGCGCCGAAGTCCATGACAGTCTCACCGGCTATAATGCCGTACCTGGAGACCTCGTCATCGGGGACTTCCTGAAGGGCTATCACAGGGGAGCGGTACTTCTTGTATATATCTATCATATCCATGAGAAGCGTGTCTTCGGGGTCGATAATGTCATCGCCAAGCAGGACGGCAAAGGGTTCGTCTTTCACGAAGGCCTTCGCGCACAATATGGCATGGCCGAGGCCGAGGGGTTTACTCTGCCTGATGTAGGCGAAGTTGGATTCGTCGTGCTTGTGGATTTCTTCGATGAGATTGTTGAGGCCTTTTTGCTTTAAGACCTCATCTAGTTCCGAGAACTGGTCAAAATGGTCCTCTATTGCCCGTTTGTTTTTACCTGTGATGATAATGAATTCATGTATGCCGCAGCGTTCACATTCCTCGACGGAGTACTGAATAAGCGGTTTATCGACAATGGGGAGCATCTCCTTGGGGGATGCCTTGGTAACCGGCAGAAACCTTGTTCCCATTCCGGCAGCAGGTAATATAGCCTTTCTCAATGTCATGACGTGTATAATAGCACATTCGATATTGTTATTGAAATAATAAAATTGGCGTATTTTAACCCGCGCGTATCCGTTGTTATAATATTTACCTGTTGCGGTGAAGTAAAATATACTTAAATCTATTAATTCACAGCGTTTGCACATTTGACAAACCACAGGAAATAATTATATCTTATCCCAAAGAGGTTGTGATAAAAACAGAATATTAATATAGACTTTTTCTGAGCAAATATACCGGCATAGAACCTGCCGCTTAAAGATTAATTTGCGGGGCTGGCAATTCTGGCGGTTGAAGCTGACAAATTAAGGAGGGGGTTTATAAATATGAAGCGATGCACAAACGGACACTACTACGACTCAGATAAATATTCCAATTGCCCGCTATGCGGAGTGGATATCCCCGGCATCGGCGCCACGCGCCCAAAAGAGGGCCTCGGACATTTGGATTTAGACGATTTCCCTGCAACGCGGGCAAAGGCCTCCCCGTCAGCCCGTATTGCCACAAGTGAAGCAGAAACAGTTGGCGTTTTCAGGAGTAAGACAAGCACAGACCCCGTTACAGGATGGCTTGTCTGCATCGAAGGGCCTCAAAAAGGGAGAGATTACCGGTTATGCAGTGAAAAGAACTTCATAGGGCGCGCCGATTCAATGGATGTCAGCATAAAAGGCGACGAGGCTATCTCGAGGAACAACCACGCGGTGATAAGTTATAATCCCAAGACCAACTCGTTTAAGATTATATCGGGGGAAGGCAGGGGCATCGTATATTTAAATGGAGAGGAGGTTGCCTCGGTTTCTGAACTTAACCCGTACGACGAGATAGAGCTTGGAAAGACCAGACTAAAGTTTTTCCCGTGTTGTGGGGAGCACTTCAGATGGGAGGAGTAAGACCGGGTCTCTGCCTGACGGTGCTGATATTATTAATGGCGCTGCCGTTGCCGCTGTATTCAGATGAAACGGACGGCTTTCAGGTGGAACAGGCGGTTGTTACTCTGCCAAACATAAAGGTATATGCCCGGATTCCCGACACTGCTTCTGCCGATAATGATACCAGCAGGATTAAAATCACGGGAACTTTAGGCACTGCTCAAACTGCAACGGTGGATGTAAAACCTTTTGCTCAATCGGGCGAGGGCGTGGGGTATGTGTTCTTAGTGGATATATCGGCATCCCTGAAGCCGCCGCAATTTCAGCATATGCGGGAGGCCATATCCAATATGATAGATAAAATGGCGCGAAAGGATATGGCTGGAATTATAACCTTTGGCAAAGACGTTAACATAGCGTGCGACTATACGGCAGATAAAAACGAACTGAAGGCAAAGATTAACAAACTAAAACCGTCTGACGAACTGACACAGCTGCACAGGGGTCTTGTAAAGGCGGTGGAGATGGGCAGACGTAAAGACGCCAGCCTTCCGGCAAGAAAGGTAATCATAACACTCTCGGACGGTGAGGACGACTTCGCCGGCGGCATGACCAAAGACGAGGTCATAGACGTATTCAAAGTTGACAGAGTTCCCATCTACGCCATAGGATTTTACAGTCCGCCCTCAACTCCCAAAAAAGACGAGCACCTTAAGACGCTTGGCGAGTTTGCAAGGAGATCTGGAGGGGAACTCATAAGGGCAAACAATTTGCCATATGATGAGATATATACGATGTTACATAACAGAATTCGTAATTCGTATATAATAAACCTCAAATGCGCCGACTGTTCAGGCGATGGGCAGGTTTTCAGGCTTCAACTGGCGCTGACCGCTGGGACGGCACAAATCGCCGACGGCATGGACATCAGGATATTGCCGCGTGCTAAGCCCTCCCCCAGGCCAACGCCGGCAATGCCTAAGCCCGTTGCACCTGTAGAGGGCAGGGAACCGCATACTACTGCCGCGCAGTTATATCTCATATTTGCCGTAACCATATTGCTGGTATTGATCACAATTATCGCGATGAGACGGAAACGCCGGCTGAGACAGCAACACAATGCCGCAAGGACGGCTTATGCCGCCACTACCGATGTGCAGCGGCTTAATGAGGGACAGCCGCAGCCCGCGCGCGGGATAAGGCTCAAATTCACCGTCCTCAACCGCACACAAAAGACCATGTCCTATGAGGCAGTTCTGGATAAACCCATAGTGATGGGGCGCAATAAGGCCTACTGCGCGGTAACGGTTACCGACGACATCGAGATATCTGGCGTACACTGCGAGATAAGCAAAAGCGGAGGCAAGTTCTACATAAAGGACCTCGGCTCAACCAACGGCACAATGGTAAACGGGGTATCTCTGACATCGGTACAAAAGATTAACGACGGCGACACCATAACGTTAGGGCAAACGGAGCTTCGCATATCGATGCCGGCTCAAGAAGATCGACAGCCAGACCAACAAGCCGATAAATAATATGAAGACCTCACCGGGAAACGCCCAACATCAGGGCACGCGGCCAGACCAGCAGGACTCGCTGGGGTTTTCCGATTTCTCGGACGCCTCGTTCGTCAGGCACGGGGGTGTTATGGCCGCCCTAGCCGACGGCATGGGCGGCATGGCGCTGGGAAGGCAGGCAAGCCACGCCGCCCTGCAAGCCATGTTAGAAGGTTATATGTCAAAGCGCCCCGATGAGGCAATAACTGATGCTCTCCACAGGGCGCTTATCTTGGCCAACGGCCTTGTGGCCTCGATATCGGGTGGCACAGATGCCGCAGCGGCTGCCGGTACCACAATGGCCGCCTGCGTAATTCATAACGCTCATCTGTATTGGATCAGCGCCGGTGACAGCAGGATATATCTCCTGAGAAACGGCGCGCTTACTCAGATAAACACAGACCATACGTATGAAAATGAGCTGATGAATGATTTCTGGGCCGGTGATATAACAAAAGAGGAGATATATAACGACCCCGACAGATTTGCGCTTACAAGCTATCTGGGGCTTCCCGAGCTGAAGGCAATAGACAGAAACGTGAGGCCGTATCCGCTTTCGGAAGGTGACACTGTTATCCTTTGCAGCGACGGCCTGTATAATTCCCTGACGGCAATTGAGATGAGAGATTCCATAACCGCAGACCCGCAGGTCTCGGCAGAGCGGCTGGTTGAGACGGCAATTGCGAAGCAGCGGCCAAATCAGGACAACACCTCGGCGGCCATTTTGTCATGTCAGAGTGGTGGCAGCGGGTCTTTTTTGAGTAGATTTATGAAAAAAATTGCCTCTTTGATTATAGTGGCCGTCATGTTTTCAGGCGTTGTCACCTCAGATGCCCTGGCAGATAACCTGCCGGTAAAAAGGATGAAGGACAGCACGGTCAGGATAATTGGAAAGATGAAAAGAGGCTATATAACCGGCTCAGGTTTTGTCATAGGCGGCGGTCAATATGTAGTAACAAACTGGCACGTCGCCAGATGTATAGAAGACGGCTGTGAGCTGGGGGTGGCAGTTCGAATGGGCGATTTTAGAGAGGTTACGGTCGTTCGTTACTCCGCTATAAAGGACATAGCAATTCTGAAAGTATCGCGGGCACTGGACAGGCCATCCGTAGAGCTTGTGTCAAGCGATAAGGTAGAGGACGCGCAAACGGTTTACGCGATAGGATTCCCAGGGGCCGCCGATACGGACCAGGCGGGTTTTCTTGAGCCAAAGATAACAAAAGGAATAATAAGCGCAAAGGTGACTAACCCAAACGGAGTAAAGATGTACCAGACAGACACGCCGATTAATCCCGGCAACTCAGGCGGCCCGTTGTTTAACGACAAAGGTCATGTTGTGGGGATAAACACAGCAAAAGTTGTAAAAAAGGATGTACAGGGCATCGGCTGGGCGGTTCAGGTTGACGAGCTTGTGCCTGAACTCAGAGCGGCCGGTATAAATTATTCGGAAGGAAATCCAGCGGTAAGCCAACAGGAGCAGCCCACTCAGCCACAGCAGCCTCAAACGCCGGCACCAACATTGGCGCCCACACCGGAGCCAGCGTCCACCCCGGCACCGGTTAAATCCCCCCGCAAGGCAAAGCGCGCACCTGCCGCGCCCAAGGTTCACCCTGATAATAAGACTTATTATATAGCCTCCGCCAGCATCGGCGCGATTGCCGTTGTGGTAATTTCGCTGATACTTATAGCCAGGAAGAAACGAAAAAAGATTGTGCCCGCAAACGCACAAAACACCGGAGACGCTGCCGCCTCGCGTCCAGAGCGCCCACTTCTGACAGGGGTAAGCGGCGAATACACCGGGGCTAAAATCCCCCTGCATACCGGACATGTGATAATAGGGCGCGACCCGCGCAAGGCAAATCTTGTCTTTATGAAGTCAAGCGATATGATAAGCTCGGTGCACTGCAAGGTGGGCTATGACAGACCAACCCATTCTTTCTTCATCGAGGACTGCGGCTCGACAAACGGGACGTTCTTAATCGGCGGGGAGCGTTTAAGTGCGAATAAGAAATACTATGTTAAGTCTGGCACCAAATTCTATCTGAGCGACAGGCTAAGCATGTTTGAGCTGGGGTTTGAAAGATGACAGGATGTAAGACCGAACTATTTACACACAAAGGGGGAAGGCCCAATAACGAGGATTATTGCGGTTTCGTAACATTGAAAGACTTTGCTTGCTGGGCAGTGGCCGACGGGGCCGGAGGCCATGACGGCGGCGAGGTTGCCTCTGAAACCGCGGTTCATTCGATACTGGACGCCTTTAAAGACGACCCCGGCCTGTCTTCCGATCATCTCAGGAAATACCTGGAAAAGGCACATGGCGAGATAATTAAAAAACAGGAGGCCCCTGACCTCCGTAACATGCGCACTACGATAGTGCTGCTGGTAAGCGATTACAAAAACGCCTTGTGGGCGCACGCCGGAGACACGCGCCTCTATATGTTAAGAGACGGCCGCATATGTTTTCAAACCAAAGACAACAGCGTGCCGCAGGCACTGGCCGACGCCGGACAGATAAGCGTGGAGGAAATAAGATACCACGAAGACAGAAACCGTATCCTGAAATCCCTGGGCAGTGAAGGCGGCCTAAGGGCAGAGATAATGGACAAAAAGGTATCCGAATGGGACGCCTTTCTGATATGCACCGACGGTTTTTGGGAACACATAACGGAGACAGAGATGGAGATAGACTACGCAAAGTCTGAAACCCCCAAAGAGTGGCTCCGGCACATGCGCGGCAGGATAGCCCGGCGCGTTGACGGGCAATATGACAACTACTCGGCAATAGCGGTAACGATAGAATAATCTATGGAGAGGCTATGGCATCGTTAAAGACAGTATGTCCCGGGTGTTTTCAGGAAAAAGGAGAGGTTGTAATCTGCCCCAGTTGCGGCTTTGACGAGGGTGATGACCACGGCTCACTGGCGTTGCCGTTAAAGACAATCCTTGACGGTAAAAAATACATCACCGGAAAGGTACTCGGCAGACCCGGCGGCTTTGGCATAACATATCTGGGCTGGGACATGACCCTGAGAAACAGGGTGGCGATAAAGGAATACATACCGCGCCATCTGGTAAGCAGGGGAAGCGACAGGAAAACGCTCGAACCACACTCAAAAGAATCCGAAGCTGATTTTAAATACGGCCTGGAGCAATTTCTGGGGGAGGCGCGGACGATTGCGAAATTTGACAACGCGCACATCGTAAGGGTAAGGAGTTTCTTCGAGGAAAACGCCACCGCGTATATAGTGATGGACTACTACGACGGGATTTCCCTGATGGAATATTTAAGCAGGCAGCCGGACGAAAAGCTCCCCTGGAAGACTGCCGTCGATATAATGATGCCAATACTGGACGGGCTGAAAGAGGTACATGAAAATAATATAATTCACAGGGATATTAAACCGCAAAACATCTATGTCACGGCAAGCGGAAGGCCGATATTGCTGGATTTCGGCGCGGCAAGATATTCGTTTGGCAATAAGACGCAGGCGCTGACCGTAGTAATGACCCCGGGCTTCGCTCCGCCGGAGCAGTACCACGCAAAAGGCAAACAAGGCCCGTGGACAGATATATACGCCTGTGCGTCAACGCTTTATAACCTGATTACCGGAGAAATCCCGACAGACGCGGCCGAAAGATTAGCACAGATCCCCCTGAAACCCCCGATTGAGATAGTTCCCGACATCCCCCAATCCCTCAACGACGCTATTTTAATGGCAATGTCAGTGGACCTCAACGCGCGCACCGCTTCAATAAAGGATTTTCAGGATATGCTCTTAAACACTGCCGAAACAAAAACCATAATCGATAAAAAACCTAAGCCTGAGATAAAATTTAAAGTTAAAGACTATTGGGCTGCCGTTATGAGCCATAAAAAGGCCATCATAGTTGCGGCAATAGCGGCCATACTAATAGCGCTCGCCGTTAAGGGCATTTCACTACATTTGAAGGAAGCTGAGAGAAAGGCTCAAGTTGAGGAGCAAAAGACATTGGAGGCGCAGCAGGCAGCGGAGGCGAAGAGAGTAAAGGAAGAGCATGCCCAAAAAAGGGAAGAGGCCAAAAAACAATCAGTTATAGACTTTAACCGGGGGAAGGCCCTCGCCGCTCAAAAAGATTACGCAAGCGCCATAGGGGCATATACCAGTTCGATAAACAATGCCCGCAGCGACGAGAGTTTTAACGACAGGGGACTTGCCTATCTGGAGTTGAAGCAATACAATAACGCCGTCTCAGACTTTGGCGAGGCAATAAAGATAAATCCCGGCCAATATCTCTATTATATGAACCGCGCCTTAGCAAATAACAAGAGGAATTTCTACGCCGATGCAATCGCCGATTTTCGCAGGGCACTTGATTTAAACCCGCAGGACATGGACAATCGCTATACAATATACGTTGAAAAGGCAGACGCGCACTTCAACGGGAAGGAATACCAGCACGCGATTGCCGAATACACCAACGCTATAAAAACATATCCGGCCAGAGACTTCCCTTATACCAGTCGCGGATTCTTGTATCAGCTGACTGACAACTGCGAAGCGGCAATCTCAGATTTCTCAAGGGCCATAGAAATATCTCCCAAAGATGGCTTTAACTACCGGCTCAGGGGCATTAGTTATTATGACCAAAAATGCACGCTCATGAATGTCAAAAAAGGGAACTCCGATTTAACTACCGCCGTGCGCCTTGGGGACGACGGCGCAAAGGAGGTAATCCTGAAACTCTCCTCAGAGGGGCGGTTTTAATAGTATCTATACCTTTATCGCGTGTATGGTTTAATGGTATTATATATCACTCCATGAATTGAGCATTTTGGACATCGATGAAGGCCGTTATATTTACTGTAAATCATTCGCAAGAGGTACTCAGACCTGAAAACGAAACACAGTCCAACGCTGCGGCGTCTGTTGATATGCACCGTTGCCACTCTGATAGTGGCGGCGGTGCTTTTGAGCATTATCCTGTACTATGTTATAGACTCTGCAGATGAACGGGAACGCGCAAAGACCATGCTGTCGCTTCAGGATGTGGTTGCCCGCCTGCATGCCGAGACTATGCACGGACAGTCAATGGGCGCGGCACTCCTTATGGGATTAAACGAACCCATGATAAAAAAAATGGCAAGGGAGAAGCTGCCTCGTGATGACCATAGCACTCTTTTCCGAATGGTTGCCGCTAAACGGCTGTTTGGCGCGGACGGTATCTTTATTGTAAATGCCAAAGGCGTCATTGTCGCCCACGAGTCCGACGTAAAGAGGTCAACCGGCATGGACATGTCTCAGCGGTCATATTTTAAGCAGGCTATGGCAAACATGTCCAGCGTTTACCCCGCTATAAGTATCAGCACGGGCGATAAGGTCTTCTATACGGCAGCCCCGATACACGAAGGGCAGACTATTAACACGCCCGTAATCGGCGCAGTCACTATGCGCGTACCCGCCGAACCGGTAATCATTAAACACCTGGAGATGCTCCCAGGTCAGACACTATTGCTGTCGCCAGAGGGTATTGTCTTTTCAAGTACTCGGCACTCATGGGTTTACACCTCGGTAAAACCTGTAACGAAGGAACTCATGGAAGTGATGCGTAAAGAAAAACGTTACGGCAATATCTTCGACAATAAAACGCCGGAGTTACTGCCGTTTGACGTAACAAGCCCCTCGGCCATTCTCGATAACAAGAACTATGCCATAAGCAGGGAAACCTTCGATTGGAGCGACCTTGGCGGGTTGTGGCAGCTTGTCGTTATTCAGGATACAAAAGATTGGGTATCTACTTCACATATCGTAATCATAACGGCAGCCACATTGATTGGCAGCATGTTTTTTGGATTTTTGTTTTATATAATACTCAGGCAGCGTGAGCATAAGGCGCAAGACGACATTCGGATAAAGAAACTCAGCGGCGCTATCGAGACCTCTCCCATAGCAGTCATCATCACTGGAACAGATGGACTAATAGAATACGTAAACGAGGCCTTTGTCCAAAACACCGGTTACACTGCTGCCGAAGCCGTAGGAAATAAACCCCTAATGCTCAGAAGCGGCCTCACCCCCGAAGAGACGTACAGCTCTCTCTGGGCGGCACTCCGCGATGGGCACACATGGCAGGGTGAATTCATAAACAGGAGTAAAAGCGGCTCTCTTCGAACGGTATTTTCAACGATTACGCCTCTCGCAGATGAACACGGCAGGGTTGTAAACTTCGTATGCCTTCAGGAGGATATCACATGGCGTAAGCAGCTCGATGAGGAGCTTCGCAAATCGCAGCAGCACCTTTCGCTCCTCGTAGAGAACTCCCCGCTTGCGATTATCGAGTGGGACCTCAACGACAAAGTGGCCGCGTGGAACCCGGCGGCAGAGCGTATCTTTGGCTACACCAAAGATGAGGCAATGGGAAGAACTGCCTCGGAGTTTATCATTCCCCGGGATGCAGCCCTGCTTGCAGACGAACAATTGTCCGCTGCCGATGCTATGGAGAAGGACTATCAGGACAATATCACAAAAGATGGAAGGCGTATCACGTGCCGCTGGCATAACGTAACTCTCACAGATGAGACAGGCTCCACAATCGGGGTAACTTCCCTCGTTGAAGACGCTACCACCCGCATAAAGATGCTGGCTGATTTAAACCAGTACGTGAAGGACATGGAGCGCTTCAACAGGCTGACCGTTGACAGGGAAGAGCGAATGATCCAGCTAAAGCAGGAGATAAACGATTTATACGAAAAACTTGGACTTGTGCCAAAATATAAGATAGTAAATTAACCCTGCAAGGAGGACATATATGTTTAAAGAGAAAAGGACTGAGCCGATGTTTGACTGGAGCATGATTGGAGACATCAAGGAAGGCCGCCCAAACCTCGGCTCTACGATGGATGTCGGGTTTTCAGACTGATGCAGTTTACATTGAGAGACGTCATAATAAAGAAGTTCAGTCCTGAAATTGCTGACCAGATATACTACGAGGCGGGAGAACTGGCCGGAAGGGAGTTTTGTAAGACATTGATACACAAGGGCAACACTTTCTCCGAATTCATTAAAGAGGTTCAGGAACTTCTCTCAGGCCTGAAGATTGGGATACTGCGGGTGGAAAAGGCCGATATGGCGAAAAATGAATTCACGCTGACCGTTTCCGAGGACCTGGACTGCTCCGGGCTGCCAATATGCGATGAGACCATATGCACGTACGATGAGGGGTTCATTGCCGGCCTGTTGCACGAATATACGGGGACAAAGTTCAGCGTGAAAGAGGTTGACTGCTGGTGTTCAGGCGACAGGGTCTGCCGTTTTGACGTCAAACCGGCGGCCTGATATAATGCTCAGCGTTAAAAAAGAAGACCTCGATAAGATATCGGAGGTCTTTTATCTTATCCTTAACGGCAAGAAACCAAACCCGATTGCCTTAGGCGGGGATTATCCCGAAAACGAGATGACCCAGGCCGTCGGGTTTATAAACACATTCATAGACGAGTATAACGGCATTACGGAATCGATCTATGCCCTTGCACGGGGCGACATACAATTTGAGCCGCCAAAGGGAAAGATGCGGATTGCCCAGTCTCTGAAGAGTTTACAGGCAAGCCTGAGAAATCTTTCGTGGGTTACCCAACAGATAGCAAAGGGGGATTTCACCCATCAGGTTGACTTCATGGGTGAGTTTTCAACGGCCTTTAACAGTATGGCGGGGCAGCTCGAGACATCCTTTAACGACCTGAGGGCGGTGGAGGAGAACCTTCAAAGCAGGGTTAATGATATGGATAAGATGCGCCTTGCCATGCTGAACATCATGGAGGACCTGCAGGAGTCAAGACAGGAGGCAGAGGCGGCCTCAAAGGCCAAGGCCGATTTCCTCGCCAACATGAGCCACGAGATACGTACCCCTATGAACGCCATAATCGGCATGGCACACCTTGCCCTTAAGACCGGACTAACACCTAAGCAGCACGACTACCTCCAGAAGATACAGTACTCAGGGCAGCACCTGCTTGGTATTATAAACGATATTCTTGATTTTTCAAAAATAGAGGCGGGAAAGCTCGATGTCGAGTCAATAGATTTCCAGCTTTCCCCTGTGCTGGATAACCTTGCCACGCTCGTGTCTGAGAAGTCGGCGGCAAAAGGCCTGGAACTAATCTTTGACATAGACCCCGGAGTGCCCGAAACCCTCGTCGGCGACCCGCTTCGCCTCGGGCAAATCCTGATAAATTACTCAAATAATGCTGTAAAATTTACCAAAGACGGTGAGATTGTTGTCAGGGTATTTATTGAAGAGGAGACAGAGGCCGGCCTGCTGCTACGTTTCGAGGTCAAAGACACAGGCATTGGGCTGACCGCGGAGCAAAAGGGAAAACTCTTTCAGTCATTTCAGCAGGCAGACACCACGACAACACGTAAGTACGGAGGCACGGGACTTGGGCTTGCAATATCTAAAAGGCTTGCCACACTGATGGGCGGCGATGTCGGCGTAGAAAGCGAATATGGCAGGGGCAGCACGTTTTGGTTTACCGCGCGGCTTAAGAGGAGCACGGCACTGAAACGCGACCTGACGCTTGAGCCGGGGCTGCGCGGCTGCCGCGTGCTCGTAACAGATGACAACCCTCAGGCCCTGCACATACTCAGTGAACAGCTGCGCTCGATGGCATTCCGCGTGGAAGAGACCGCCTTGGGGGAGGCGGCTGTCAAGGCCGTTGCACAGGCAGACAGCGCTGATGACCCCCTTATTATTGCATTTATTGACTGGCAGATGCCCGGCCTTGATGGAATTGAGACGGCGGCTCAAATTGCCGCCCTTACTCTGAAACACAATGCCCCGCATACTATAATAGTGGCCGCGCATAGTAATGAAGAGCTGTTTCAAAAGGCCGGGGCGGCTGCCCTGCCCGTCATCGTTAAGCCGGTAAGCCCTTCCACACTGTTTGACGCCGCTATTACGGCCATTAAGGGAAGCGGGTATGTTGAAGAGCTTGCGGGCGGGCATGTGCAGGCAGGGCTTTCAGCTATTGCGGGTGCAAGGATTCTCCTTGTTGAAGATAATGAGCTGAACCAGCAAGTGGCGATGGAGCTGCTTGCCGATGCGGGATTTATTACCGACATGGCCGAAAACGGCGAGGTTGCGGTTCGCATGGCAGCTGAGAATCGCTATAACGCAATACTTATGGACATGCAGATGCCGGTTATGGACGGTATCACGGCAACAATAGAAATCAGAAAGCACAGGGCCAGTGGGGACAGAAGGCTGATGCCTATAATCGCAATGACAGCAAACGCATTGGTAACAGACAGAGAGAAGTGTCTTGAAGCCGGCATGAACGACCATGTGGCCAAGCCCATAGACCCTGATAAACTGTTCGCATGTCTGATTAAGTGGATTCCCCCGATTAAAAGGCCTGACGCGGCAACGCTGGCCATGAGCACTGCCGCGGTTAAACCAGCCGCTAAAGCGGCGGAGGCGGACGAGGCCCAGATTGCAGCCCTGCGGGCAATTGAAGGACTGGACACTGTAAATGCCTTAAAGCGTGTACTTGGCAAACCGGCTTCATATGTATCGCTCTTAAAGAAATTCATCTCGGGACAGGCCAATTCCCCCGAAGAGGTGAAAAAGGCCGTCTCCGAAGGCCGTCTCAACGACGCCGAGCGCATTGCCCATACGGCTAAGGGCACAGCCGGCAACATTGGGGCATCTTTAGTACAGGAAAAGGCCGCAAGACTTGAACATGCGATTAAACACCACGCGCCGGAGGAAGAGACTGAGGCAATACGTAAAGAATTCGCAGAAACACTTAGGGGATTTATCATGGAGCTGAACAGAGCGATGCCTGAAGAAAAGGAACAGGCAGCGGCAGGTTCGTTTGATATAAATACACTTATGCCATTAGTCTCAAAACTTGAGGCGCTGCTTGCCGATGACGACTCAGAGGCAGCCGATGTATTTGCGGACTCGGCGGAACTGTTGCGGGCTGCCTTCGGTCAGGATGCCAAAGAAATAGAAACTGCCATACAAAATTATGATTTCGAGCAGGCGCTCTCAACGCTTCGCCGCGCCAAAGGCAAGTTAAAAACTTGACAAAGGAGAACTCAAGCATGGACGAACATACGGAAGCTATTAAAAAAGACGTAATCCTCGTAGTTGACGATACGCCGGACAATCTTACCCTGATGAGCGGCCTTCTAAAGGATACATATAAGGTTAAGGTGGCAAACTCCGGCGAGCGGGCGCTGAAGATAATTAACTCCGACTCCCCGCCTGATTTGGTTTTACTTGATATAATGATGCCTGAGATGGACGGCTACGAAGTACTGAGAAGGATGAGGACGAGCGAGTCCACGATGGGTATCCCCGTCATCTTCCTGACCGCCAAGGCCGAAGTAGAGGACGAGCGGCTGGGGCTTTCCCTTGGTGCCGTGGATTATATCACCAAGCCGGTCAGCCCGCCCATTGTAATGGCGCGCGTAAGAAACCACCTCGACCTGAAGGCTATGCGCGATTTTCTGAAACAGAAAAACGAGTTTCTCGAGCAGGAAGTAAAGCGTCGCACCGAAGAGATAACAGCTATACAGGATGTGACGATACTCGCCCTCGGCTCACTTGCCGAGACACGCGACAGCGATACCGGCAACCACATTCGCCGCACACAGTACTATGTCGCAGCTCTGGCAAAACACCTCAGCGCCAATTCCCGTTTCGGATGGTTTCTGACAAATAAGAACGTCATTACATTATTTAAGGTCGCACCGCTTCACGACATAGGCAAGGTTGGCATTCCTGACAGGGTACTGCTAAAGCCCGGCAAGCTCGACAATGAAGAGTATGCCATTATGAAGACACACACGGTACTAGGTAAAAGGGCAATAGAAGAGGCAGAAAAACGGCTTGGCATGGAAGTGGAGTTTTTGAAATATGCCAAGGAAATTGCCTTCTCACACCATGAAAGATGGGACGGAGGCGACTACCCCGAAGGACTCTCCGGCGATGACATTCCCATCTCGGCAAGGCTCATGGCCGTTGCCGACGTTTATGACGCGCTTATCTGTAAGCGGGTTTATAAAACCCCTATGACGCATGAACAGGCGAAAAAAATCATAATTGAAGGAAAGGCCACACAGTTTGACCCGGACGTAGTGGACGCCTTCATTTCACTTGAAGAGACGTTTATAAAGATAACCAAACAATTTACGGACAAGAAGAACTAAAGACGAAGGGGGATAATCCCCCTTCACCCCTGTTCTCGCACATGTTTTATCTGTTGATTTTGGGCTGCCGCTCGTTGGCGGCTTCGGAACTCCGGCTAGTATTATAAATAATTATAAAAAAATTTAATTTTATCTTTCATAATTTAGGGGTAGAAAAAATCATCGGCAATTTGCTAAAATTACATGCCGTAATTGCTGTGTAATAAAAATGGAGGTGTTTTTCGGTGGATGTGCCAGATAGCAGGGAAATGAAAGGACAGATTGCGTTAGTCACGGGGTCAGCACGGGGGATTGGAAAAGGAATAGCCCTTGTGCTGGCACAAAGAGGTGTAAACGTGGTCATCTCCGATGTTAACTTCGAAGAGGCAAAGGCCACTGCCGCCGAGATGGAATCCCTTGGGGTCAAGTCGATGCCTTTAAAATTTGACGTATCGAAATCCGATGAGGTCGCCTCAGCATTTAGTCAAATCAGCGAAAAATTCGGCAGGCTCGATATACTAGTGAACAACGCCGGCATTACCCGCGACGGCCTGATAATGAGAATGAAGGACGAGGACTGGGACGCCGTTATCGCTATAAATCTGAAGAGTGTCTTTTTGTGTACAAAAGAGGCAATAAAAATGATGTCTAAACAAAGGTACGGGCGAGTTGCCAACATCGCCTCAGTAGTTGCCTTTATGGGCAACGCCGGGCAGGCGAATTACTCCGCCTCCAAGGCAGGCATTATAGGCCTGACAAAAACTACCGCAAAGGAATACGCCAAACGCGGCATAACGGCAAACGCCGTTGCCCCGGGTTTTATCAAAACGGCAATGACCGACGCCCTGCCGGAAAAAGTAAAAGAGGATATGCTTTCAGCAATCCCCATCGGACAGTTTGGAGAAATCGAAGACGTCGCTAATGCGGTCGCCTTTCTGGTCTCCCCCGAGGCGCGTTACATCACGGGGAATGTTATCCATGTAAACGGCGGGATGTATATGTGATATGATTTGATATAAATATGGAGCTAAAATAAAATATATATAATTCAGCGTGTTCTGAATGAAGGTAAAACATATCTACAATGGAGGTCATTTAAATGGTAGAAGAAAAAGTTAAGGAAATAATCGCTAAGCAGCTGGGCATAGATATCGGACAGATAAAACAGGAGTCATCGTTCATAGAGGACCTTGGGGCAGATTCCCTCGACACTGTGGAACTTATAATGGCCTTTGAAGAGGCCTTCAGCATTCAGATACCGGACGAGGCCGCAGAAAAGATAGTAAAAGTGCAGGACGCCCTCGATTACATAAAAAGCAAACTGGGTTAAACAAACTGGGTTACGCAAACTGGATTAAGCAAACTGGATTAATTTCAGTAACACAGGGAATTGGACAATAAAACAGGTGGCAGGACTAACTGAACGAGGCTGAGGATATGGACAAAAAAAGAGTAGTCATAACTGGGATGGGCTTGGTAACGCCGTTGGGTATAGGTGTGGAGAACTCATGGAACGCGCTCCTTGCCGGCGTCTCCGGCATAAGCACGATTACGCGCTATAATGACCCAAATCTCCCTGTGCAAATAGCCGGCGAGGTAGATGGTTTTGTCCCCGAAGACTACATTCATCCAAAAGAAGTAAAAAAAATGGACAGGTTCATTCACTTTGCAATGGCCGCATCGGACATGGCCTTAAATGACTCGGGACTTAAGATAACGGAAGAAAATGAGGAGAGAGTCGGCGTTCTGATAGGCTCAGGCATAGGCGGCCTTCCCGCCATCGAGCATTACCACAATGCCTATTTAGAAGGCGGCCACAGAAAGGTCTCGCCTTTTTTCATCCCTATGCTAATAATCAACCTTGCCGCCGGCAACGTGTCGTTGAGATATGGCGCCAAAGGCCCGAACTCCGCCGTTGCCACAGCATGTGCCTCCGGCAACCACGCCATAGGAGACGCCTATAAGATAATCCAGAGGGGCGAGGCCGACGCCATGATAGCAGGCGGCGCCGAATCTGTAATATCACCGCTTGCAGTTGCAGGGTTTGCCATCATGAAGGCACTCTCGCGGAGAAATGACGCCCCGGAAAAGGCAAGCCGCCCGTTCGACATAGACAGAGACGGCTTTGTTATGGGTGAAGGAGCTGGAATAATAATCCTTGAAAGCCTTGACAGCGCCCAAAAAAGAGGGGCAAGGATATATGCCGAGTTGTGCGGTTACGGGATGAGCAGCGACGCCTATCACATTACAACCCCTTCTATTGACGGCGACGGCGCTTTCAGGTGCATGAGAGCCGCCCTTAAAGACGCCGGAATTCAACCAGAACAAATTGACTATATCAACGCGCACGGCACCTCTACAAAATTTAATGACGAACTTGAGACCCTTGCGATAAAAAAACTATTCAAAGACCATGCCTATAAACTTGCCATAAGCTCGACTAAATCCATGACAGGACATCTTTTAGGCGCGGCAGGCGGCGTGGAAGCCGTGTTTTCAGTGTTGAGCATCCGTAACGGCATCATACCCCCAACGATTAATCTTGACAACCCTGACCCTGCGTGCGACCTTGACTACACACCTCATAAGCCGCGCAAGGCCGAAATAGAATACGCCCTTTCGAACTCCTTCGGGTTCGGAGGCACAAACGCCTGTATCGTGTTTAAGAGAACGACGTCATAGATCATGGTACTCCCTGCTTTACTTACATCACTCGAACAATCGCTGAACTACTACTTCAACGACAAGGAACTCCTTATCGAGGCCGTTACTCATCGCTCGTACTACCACGAGTGCATGGATAAGTCGCAGCCTTATAACGAAAGGGTGGAGTTTCTGGGAGACTCCGTCTTAGGACTTGCCATCTCCGGGACACTTTATACGGAAAAGGTCTTCTGCAAAAAGAACGACAAGCTGGTCCATACCATTTTCAGCGAGTCGGAGATGTCAAGGCTGAAATCTTATCTCGTATCGAAAAAAATACTCTCTCAACTGGCGGTTGGCATGAACCTGGGCCAGTACCTCAAACTAGGCAAGGGCGAGGAGATGACCGGAGGCAGAGAGAAACTCTCCCTGCTTGCAAATACCCTCGAGGCTATATTTGGCGCGGTGTTCCTTGACGGCGGCTACGATACGGCAAAGAAGGTAATCATTGGCCTCTACCAGCCGGTTTTAACTGAGATTTTGAGCAGCCACACATCCTTTGACTACAAAACCGAGCTGCAGGAAATCAGCCAAAAACTCTATTCCTCCCTGCCTGAATATAAACTGGCATCAGAGGCCGGCAACGACCACGATAAAGATTTCATTTACGAGGTCTATTTAGGGGGTAAATGTATGGGCAGCGGCAGCGGCAAAAACAAAAAGACAGCCCAATCTGAGGCAGCGCGCGAAGCACTGGAAGCGATTTCCTGCTCCAATATGAACGATAATGAACACTGATGACACCTCCCTAACCTACAAAGACGCAGGCGTCGATATAGACAAGGCCGACACATTCATTAAAGACGTATCTCCGTTAATCAAGAAAACTTTTAGAAAAGAGGTGTTAACAGATATAGGGTCATTTAGTGCCTTATTCAGGCTTGACCTGACCAAATTCACAGAACCCGTGCTTGTAAGCGGCACGGACGGCGTCGGCACAAAATTAAAAATAGCGTTTATGACCGGCAAACACGACACTATCGGCATAGACCTCGTTGCTATGTGCGTAAATGATGTGCTTACCTCAGGGGCAGAGCCGTTGTTTTTCCTTGACTATCTGGCGGTTGCCACGCTTGCGCCGCTCACAGCGCGGGAGATTGTTAAAGGAATTGCCGCGGGATGTACGGAGGCCGGCTGCGCTTTGATTGGCGGAGAGACGGCAGAGATGCCCGGGTTTTATTCAAACGGCGAATATGACGTGGCAGGGTTTTGCGTAGGGGCGGTTAATAAGCCGGACATCATAGACGGCTCATCCATAGTGGAAAGCGACGTGGTTATTGGCCTTGCATCGAGCGGACTTCACAGTAACGGCTACTCGCTCGCAAGAAAATTATTCTTCGAAATCGAAGGGCATACGATGGACACATTCATCCCCGCACTTGGCAGGACAATCGGCGAGGAGCTGTTAACGCCGACTAAAATTTATGTAAAAGCGGTACTCTCTCTAAAGAGCGAAGTAAACATAAAGGGTATGGCTCATATAACCGGAGGCGGGATAACCGGCAACCTGCCTCGTGTGTTACCAGCAGGGCTTGGCGCGTTCATTGATAAGTCATCATGGGTGGCACCTGCGATATTCGCATTAATCGGGAAGAAGGGCATTATCAGCCATGATGAAATGTTCAGGACTTTTAACATGGGAATAGGTTATACGATAGTTGTCGCGAGGGAAGACGCCGCACGGGCGATTGAAATACTTTATCGCGCAGGCCAAAAGGCATTCCCAATAGGAAAAATCATTGAAGGCAACGGGGTAATTTACAATTAGGGCCGGCAGCGTATTCATTGACAGCATCCCATTAGACGAGGCACTGAGAAAGTGGTTCGACTTCCTCGAAGTGAAAGGTATCTTAAACGTATTCCATGGCGAAGCCATCGATGTGGCCGCCTCATTGGACAGGATTACGGCGGAGCCGGTTACGGCGCTTCTGTCCTCACCGTTTTTTCATTCCTCTGCGATGGACGGCTATGCCATAAGGTTTGACGCGACATTCGGTGCGTCTGAGACTACGCCCGTGCGGCTTAGGATTCCCGATGACGCACTCTATTTAAATACGGGAGAGCCGATCCCCGACGGCTTCAACGCGGTCATTATGATAGAGGATGTAAATGTGATAAAAGATGCTGCCGCAGGCCGCGAGGACATCGAGATAATAAAGGCCGCCGCACCCTATCAGCATATCAGGGTCATAGGCGAGGACATCGTGGCTACCGAGCTTATTCTGCCGGAAAATCACAAGATCAGGGCAATAGACATAGGGGCGGCTCTGGCCGGTGGGCATACACACATAAACGTCAGAAAAAGGCCGTCTGTGGCGGTTATCCCAACGGGCAGCGAGATTGTCGCCCCCGGTGTGCCGCTTACAAAGGGCAGGATAATAGACTCCAACTCGGCAATGATAGCAGGGTTGATAAACGGATACGGCTCGAGCGCCGCCTGTTACCCAATAGTAAAAGACAACCTCGATGAAATCAAATGTGTTGTTAGCGAGGCCGTGAAGTCTCATGACCTTGTATTAATCATCGCCGGGTCGTCCGCCGGGTCGAGGGACTATACCTCAACCGTGATAAGAGACCTTGGGCAGTGTATCCTGCACGGCGTGAACATAAAACCCGGCAGGCCGCTCATTCTTGGGATGATTGACGGCTCAGCAGTTGCCGGTATCCCCGGCTATCCTGTCAGCGCTTACATAACCGTAGATTTATTTATCAAACCGTTGATACATAAGTGGCTTGGACTAAGCTCTGAGCAGCCCGAGACGATCACCGCCGTAATCGGCAGGACAATAAGCTCAGCCATAGGGCAGGAGGAGTTTATTCGCGTAAAGGTCGGCAAGGTTGGAGACAGGTTTGTGGCAACGCCGCTTGGACGTGGGGCGGGCATTATGATGTCTTTAGTCAGGGCGGACGCGATGCTCACAATTCCGGCTATGTCAGAAGGAGTTGGCGCTGCCTCAGAGGTTAATGTCAGGCTGATGCGCCCAAAGAGCGATATCCTCGACACGATTGTCTGCATAGGAAGCCATGACAATACGCTGGATGTTTTATATAATTTCCTAAAGAGGAAGTACCCCCGGTATTCTTTATCGTCGGCCCATGTGGGTTCGATGGGAGGCATAATCGCCATAAAAAAACATGAGGCCCACATCGCGGGAACGCATCTGCTTGACGAAAAAACCGGCCTTTATAACATACCGTTTATAGAAAAATACCTGCCCGATGAAAGGGTCATGCTTGTCAATCTCGTTTACCGGCAGCAGGGGTTTATTGTAAGGCAGGGAAATCCTAAAAATATTACCACCATCGATGACCTGCAAAGGGCGGATATAATATTTATTAACAGGCAGCTTGGAACCGGCACGAGGCTGCTTACGGATAAGTGCCTGAGAGATCTCGGGATTTCCGGACGAACGATTAAGGGTTACGATACTATTGAATACACGCACATGGCCGTTGCCTCAGCCGTTGCCTCCGGGCGTGCGGACACTGGCATGGGGATATTGACGGCTGCCATAGCGCTGGGGCTTGATTTCGTACCGGTTGCGAAGGAGCGCTACGACTTCGTCTTAACGAGAGACTCCTATGCAATTCCAATGGTTGAGGCACTGTTCGATATAATTCGAAATGACGAGGAGTTCAGGCTGACTACCCTTAGGATGGGCGGCTATGATGTCTCAGACATGGGAAAAGTCATGTACTCTACATAGCGATGACACCGCTCGTTTGGAAATTCACCGCGGCGCTTCCCGCGCCGTCACTCACAGACAACGCCTCAGACGCTGCGAGGCTAAAAGCCGCGTTAGGCCAGCCGCATCTGCACTGCCCGCTTAGCGTTCTCAGGGCGCTGCCCGCATATTTGCGCGCAAATAATTACGAAATCCACGGGGTCATTGCCGCTGGGCAAGACGGTCATAATAAGATCGTGTCCATAGGGCGGCAGGGGTCATACGGCGTGGCGCTTGACATTGGAAGCACAAACATCTGGGGGGAGCTTATTGACCTTGATACGGGTACCATCTTATTCAAAGAGGTTATGACAAATCCACAAACCCGCTACGGGGCGGATATTCTGACAAGAATATTTTATTCCATTCAGGAATCAGACGGGGCGGCGGCGCTTCACGAGTGCCTCGTTGCCGCGGTTAACGCCGTTATTAAGTCCCTTCGTGACCGGGCAGGAATTGCAAAAGAGACAGTTCACGCCCTTGTAGTTGCCGCCAATACCACGATGACGCATTTTCTACTGAATTTACCCGTAAATAACATCCCAGTAAGCCCGTACATTCCTGTGGTTAATGCCCCGGGGTTTCAGAGTCCGGTTGCTCTCGCAATAGATATAAATCCTGAAGGGATAATATACCTGTTTCCAAACTCCGGCAGTTATGTAGGGGGCGATATAGTCTCAGGCATAGTTGCCTCTGCGATATATAAATCTGACGCACCAAGCGTACTGATAGACATTGGCACGAACGTAGAGATTGCGGTAGGGACGAAGGACTGGATACTGGTTGGTGCGGGTGCGGGAGGTCCGGCCTTTGACGAGGGGATAGCGGGGATAGGGGGCCGGGCGGCAGACGGGGCGATATGCGTTGTGTCTATTGACCCATCTCTAAATGTAACGCTGGAAACCATAGGCGGCGCGCCGCCGTCGTGCCTGTGCGGCACGGGGATGGTGAGCCTTGTTGCGGGTCTTTATGAGGCAGGCATAATCGAGCAAAACGGGGCGCTGATACCGGGGAAACAAAATGTAATAGACACAGCCCTGGGGCTCGGGTTTCTCTTACACGAAGATAATGACAGACAGCTGATAGTCTATCAAACGGAGATAAACAACTTTCTCCTGTCGAAAGCGGCGATGTTCACGTTGCTCTCTGTTATGACGCACACTGTGGGGCTGGCCTTTTCAGATATAGACAAGTTTATTTTAACCGGGGCACTTGGCTCACACATAAGAGCAAAGGACGTAAAGACGCTTGGGCTGCTGCCGGATATATCGGAAGACCGGATTGTTCACATAGAAAACGCCTCGCTTACGGGTGCGGGAATGCTGCTTCGTGACCGCATCCTCCTTGACGATATATCAGTCATAACGAACCTGATAACATACAAAGAGATGAACGAGGACACGGGGTTTATGAACGAATTACAGGGGGCGATGTTTATTCCACATACGGATTTAGCAAAGCTGAAGGGTTGAGGAAATTGAGATATTTGCGAAACCGACATTCGAAATAAAAAGTGGTACGTTCACCCTGATTCACCATCAAAAAAAGAAGGGAACCTCGTTGTTACCCGTGGGAACGGGATGTTAGAATAAGTTTGTGGAACAAAAAACTAACACCAACGAGGTGAATATATTATGGCACAAGGGA
>JADFYO010000030.1 GCA_015233015.1 Nitrospirota bacterium
TACGCTATATCTTTGAACGGCTGCCATATTCCAAGACTGAAGACGATTACAAATCCCTGCTCCCGCAATCTGTCGATAGGGATGCCCTTGGCGTCAAATATATGGGTGGGGTTATTTAGACGCTTACATTTGAACATTCACCCATTAATCATTGGATGGCAAAAAAGTTAGACATCATATCTGATAGAATTCATCTATATTTCTATAACGGAAGGAAAGAGAGAAATGCCAAGTGACCACCGGCTGGTCAGGGCATCGGCCAGCCGTCTCACTTCACAAAGAATTTTAAGGCGGCTATAAGTATGCCGATTTGCGATACCCAGAAAAGAAACATCCATTTCAGTGTTTCAGCTTTGGAGTCGCTAATCTTCTCTACAAGTTTGGTCTCAAGTTTGGCAAGGTCTTCTTTAGACGCCATTTCTTGACGGAGGGCAGTAGCCAAATCTTTTAAGTCTGACTTGGTTGCCATGTCCTTTATATCTGACTTGGTTGCTAAATCTGTACGAGTATTAAGGCTGACTTCGCTGAACACGGTAAGAAGCGCGTCAACGCCGTCTTCCCCCAGCTTCTCTCTCAACACTCTTGGTATCGTTATCACGCTCATAGCTTGAGCATAACACAAGGGAAGGATTTAGTCAACTATCTCCCTACCGCCGCCTTGTACTGCTGTATCGTAGCCGCGCGCTGCTTTAACGGCTCTTTCGCAATTGCGCCCTGATACTTCTTTTGCAGTAACGGCCGTAACTTCTGTTTTTCATCGTCTGTAGCCACCTGATATACTTTAACTGCCTCGTCAAATCCTAAATGACTGACGGCGGAGGTAAGCGGTGTCTGCGTCCGGGACTTCATAATATCAAGCCTATCCCGTGTGGACAGCTTATCCGCGTTGTCCTTCAACATCTGTTGCGCCGCCTGCGGATTAATTCTCATCTGCCGTTCTATGCTTTGTTTCAAGTCGTGCTTATCCTGCTGTTCCTGTGTACGCCCTGTCTGCGGCATCTTGGCTTGTATCATATTGCTCATCATGCGTTCAGCCGGTGTCTGGTTAATATACGTAGGGGCTTGTGTTATTCCAACCATAGGTAATAGCGTCTTCGCATTGACCTGCCCGTTATTGAGCTTCATGCCTCGCTGTACGCCTCGTGCGGCGAATGGGATAAAGCCTTTGCCGACATGTTCAGCCAAAGATAACATCTGCTGAATAGCACCATCGTCCTCATTCCT
Organism: Nitrospirota bacterium; assembly: GCA_015233015.1. Classification (GTDB taxonomy): domain Bacteria; phylum Nitrospirota; class Thermodesulfovibrionia; order Thermodesulfovibrionales; family Magnetobacteriaceae; genus Magnetominusculus. Next base: position 1,225 of record JADFYO010000030.1, read on the forward strand.
TATTTTCGTGCCGTAGAAGTCCTTATTATGTAGCATCTCTGCCACAAGCTCAAGAGCAGGATGCAGCTTGTTGGCTAACGTCTGCCCTGGCTTCTGTGTATAAGACGCTATGTCCTTCATATATGACGGCAGCGTGACACGCTCTGGCCGGCCATGTTCGTCGAGATTGCCGGTCTTCGGGAAGTACAGGTCTTTCAAGTCGTCCGGCCCCTTGCCGGTTATCAGGTATTGCGTCGCCGCGCCCATTAGCCCTACCATAATCGGCATACCGATAAGATACGAAGCCCGATAACTCATCATGTCGCCCGTGGGTTTCTCACCCTTTGCCAGCCGGACACCTGCATTGCCTATATCCTTAACGCCTCCAAGCATCTCTCTGAAGCTGCCTAAGTTCCAACCTACTGAACGAACAGAGGCCATCGCTATATCTTTGGTTGTCTTATTCCAGAACAGGTTATCGTAAACCAATTGCCCCATGCGGTTGTCAACGCTATCCCACACCTTACCGGCCACTTGTCTTAGTTCCTCATGACTCATGTTCGGGTTATTTTTCATTTCCATTTCCATGATGTGATAAAATGAACCTAACTTCATACGAGGTACAAATCCCTCCATAATAGGCTTTGCAGCCTTTTCTACAAGGGCGGGGATAGCGTGCCATGCGGCAGTACCCCATTGCTGCTGACGGATAGCCTTCATCATATTATCCCAAAGATGGGTTCGGTAGAATTCGTCCATGCGGGCGCGTCCACCGGCAGCCTGAAGGGCCTGTGCTATATCGCCTATTTCACCCTGTCCTGTAGGATTGTACCATTCCTTCATTAGCTTATTGCCGGACTTCCAGTAATCGAAAGGAGCCGTAATCGAAAAAATCATATCCTTTGCCCCTGCGCCTACATCACCCCGGGCCGCCTTAAGCAGTCCAAGAGAAAACTTAGAGGCTATGGATTCAACCGTGATAAATCCGCCGTGAAAGGCCGATAACCCAAGCTGAAACTGATTTAGCACATTGGTCGCTCCGAGGTAGTCTCTAAATAATTGCGATTTATCGCGAAGCCCAGGGCTTAGGTAATTGTTTATCAGCCGTGCCGCCTCCGCCGGAGCGTAGTAATTACCCATGATTCTAAGCCCTGCAACCTTTTTAAACTCCTCTCCATGTATCACATCCTCTACGGACTGACCGGTTATCTTTGCCATCTGTTCAGCTTCAACCCGCTCAGCGGGCGTTAAATCTGCTACTTTCATTTCACGCGGCCCGAACACGGTAGCTATCTTATCGTCTATCTTTTGCCAGCCGTCAGGGGCTTTCTGGCCGGACGGTACATACTTGGCCAGCCCAACCTTTGGGGCTTTCATCTCATTCAGTGTCTTATGCGCCATGATATACTTGTCCATTTCTCTCATCTTGGCTAAGGCCATATCTATGGGATTATCAAAGGCCGGTTCTAAGCCGTACGCTAAGCCGTCTTTGACTGTCGGGATACTGCGCTTTTTAAGAAACGCCCCTGAACCTTCCATTGGCTGCTTTGCATAGAACTCAGCTATAAAATTCTTGGCCTGCTCAGGGTCTTTCCATAAATGAGGGAAATAATCCTCAATTAGATTTTGGAGTTTGCCAGTTCCTAAATTCCGTACCTGCTTTACCCGTGCGTCAAGTAGTTCCTTTATCGTCTTTGCGGTCTCCTGTAGTTTCGGGTTAACCTGCCCCTTGCCAGTCTCATAGTTATCTATGAAGTCATAGTTGGACTGCTTATCCTGCTTGTCAAAGAAAGCGCGGGTATCTCTCATTGCGGACTCTGCTATGTCGTATTTCCTGACCATCTCCGCGGCGTTCTCTCTGACTATACCGCCAGTTGTTTTAGCCGCCTCACCCATAGACATAGGCGTTAATATGCTCTTTATCTCGTCTTTGCGTGTGCTAAATGCCTCTGATACAGTGTTAATAGCTTTGTTTTTCTCTTTTAACTGCTGCCATTTGGTTTTCGGTTGCTCCTCTTTGTCGGTCTCGTCTTTCTTTACAGAGTAATTAACTTCCGGCTCTGTGGCGCGTCCTTCTGCTTCCTTTCCCGCCAACTCCCCACGATACGCCTCACCGAATATATCGTTGACTGACTTAAACCCTCTATCGTTCAAGTAGTTCTTTAACTTTTCACCAAATTCAATTATCCGGTCAAAGATACGCCGGACTAGGCCCTTTGGCTCTGTGTACCCTTTCTGCTCCGCTTCTTTGTTTAAGACGTAATCCCTGAACTTGTCGGCTATAGTCTCACTGACGGCCTCACCGTTGGCCTTAGCCTTTTTCGCATGAGCGGCTTTAAGTATCTCCATATCCTTGCTTCTGCCCATCGCCTCTAAGGTTTTCTGTATCCCGTGCCCGATTTCGTGTAATGAAGTATCCCGCATCTCTTCCGGCGACATCAATGACAGCTTGATTGAGTGCACGAGGTTGTCTTTGTCGAACTGGTGTGAACCGACGGCTATATCCTCACCGATTGTTTCAGGCGTCAAGCCATGCTTACTCAAGGCCGCCATGTCCTCTTCCGGTGTATGCTCCTTGCGGACATCGCCTTCAACGAACTCCGTCTTAGTGTTTTCTCCAAGTATGCGCTTCTGTTCGTCTGTTATGTCCTTTTTGGTCTGGTCAAGAGCGCCTTCATTTTCGGGCTTGACAGGTTCGGCTGGGTGTGGTAGAGTAGAGTCATAGAGATGCCCGCCTGCACTGGTGGGGTGCTCCTGTGGCCTTGAGGCGGCAGGCTGAAGAACAGGTGCAGACTTAGGATATAGCACCTCACCTCTCTTGATAATTCCTTTCAAATCATTATTAGCGTCTTTGGGATGGCTGCTGATTGATATTTCCTTACCACCTTGTTGTATAGTTACTGACATAAAATATGTATTGCCGTCTTCATTCCTAAATGATTTGATAAAGATTTTTTTAGTATCTCTTTCTGCACCCTCTTTTGGGGCTTTCACTTCAACTATATATAAAGGCTCTGCCAATGTCGGCTTTATCAACCCAAAATACTTTTCTCTATTCCCTTTATCTTTAGTTTTTAGTTTCAGATACTGATTCATGCCAATAACTACATCCCCTTCAGGTGTCATAACTGTTCTATTTTCACCGAATTCGTTTTTCCAAGTTTCAGGCGTAAGCTCTAACTTTCTGAACGGAGTAGCATTATCTTTGAGAGTTTTCAATATCTCCTCATCTGTCAACTTCACAGTCGGCACTTCCTTCTGCTTCTTAATGTCATAGCTGGTGTCGCCTTTCGTCTTCATCCCCCGAATAGTCTCAATCTCGCTCACCTTCGGAATCTTCCCCTGAACCAGCCCCGCGTCCTTCAGTGCCGTCTTCTGGTCGGCTGTGAGCTTGGGATATGCCTTACCGGTCTGTATGTCGGTTATGGCTGATTGAAGTGTGTCCGGCGAACCCTCACCCTGATTTAAGACAGTTACTCTTTTTAATCCACTATCCGATTCCGGTTTCGGTTCACCTGCCCCTTCCATTTTGCTGGCGTCAGCAATATGGTCTGTGGACGCCTGTGGTTTAACCTTTGCCATTATATCAGCTATTTCATTATCTTTAAGCCCTGCCATCTTTAAATTGCTTTCCATTTCAGCTAATTGCTCAGGCGTCATTTCTTGTTTATATTCAGTACGAGGTATAAAGGTTTCGTCATCTAACGGCTCTTTCTCTACGGTGTTTACAGATTTATCTTTTTGCATACTTTTAGTAATGTTCCTTGCTACATTGTACTGCGCTTCTGAATCCCACATTTTGTTTATATCGTTGTCATCATATCCTAAGAATGCCAGTAGGTGTCAGGTCTTGGCATGTGATATAATGACGCTGTTCGCATGAAATCTACACATACTATCTGATAAAATGCAAGCCGTTTTATTTCTTATATCTCATGTCAACGGGCTGACACCCTTCCCTTTGTTAATTTACCTGTATATATCTTTCCGATGACCTATATCCAAAATAGTTACATCTTTTCTATTATCATCAATCTCATAAATAATGCGATAATCACCTATCCTAATACGCCAACCCTCTCTGCCTGATAATTTTTTGCAGCCATGCGGCCTTGGCTCATTTACAAGGGACTGTATTGATTGCTTAATATCCTTAAACACAGCGCCGCTTAACCCTGATAGCTCTTTCTGTGCCCTCCTTGAAATAAAAACATTATAACTCACTTCCGCGCTTCTTCAATTTCCCTGAGAGCCTGGTCTAGTGGTATTACCTCATCCCCCGACGCTTTTGCGGCATCATAGGCTCTGATGCATTCCAGCTCTTCGAACTCTTTAAGTAGTTTCTCATAGTCTTCGATTGAAAAAATAACACCTGTACGGTTGCCTTTATCGTCTATAATGAATTGCTCACTAAGTATGCTCATTTTTATCCTCCATCGTCAACTTGTGAACATTAAAAAAAGCTGCCTGTCCCCCTTCATTCTAATTCCCCAAAAATTCCTTCAGCTTATCCAGCGAATCGGCCTTCTTGATAAGATTTTTGAATTCCTCCAGTTTGTCTGCTGAATTTACAATTCTAACCCTATCCATCAACTCAAGCCCGGCTGAACCATATTTGAGTTCAAGCATTCCTTCAATTATACCCAACCGCTCACCTTCAACCTTGCCTTCAACCCTGCCTTCCTGAAAAATATCGCTGTTTCGTACATCAATCGTTATAGGCATCTTACTTACCTCCATTTTAACTTTAGGATATAATTTACGTAAATCAGAAAGATATAGCAATTTTCTGATATAACCTTCTCTTTCTTTCAGTGGCAGTCTGGACAGTTTATCGAGGATGCTTCTTATGAGGGCGTCCACATCCCTGGTTTTACACAATATCGCCAACACTATATCTTCAGGGGAATCACTTTCAAGGAGCTGGCAGCAGTCAATCTCCCTTATATCAATCAATTTATAGGAGTATTTGACCCCTTCGCCTTCCATATGATTTTGCATGTTCAGAGGTTCATTACCGACATAAAGCAATATCTGTACGGGTAATTTCTTGTGTTGATTGTATATAAATCCAGAATATAAATACATCCGCTCCAGCATAGTGTTATCGTTTTGGGATTGAATCTCGACATGGAGTAATTTCCCACCTTCTACTTCAAGCGCTAAGTCAGGCTCTCTCAATTGAATATCTGGAAACTGCACATCTACAAACCTGCCGGTTTCATATCCGGTAATGAGCTTCAGGAATACTTTAGGAACATCTTTCAATATATCTTTTAAGGTAATATCATATTTTTGATGCATATTCCCTCGTTTTTTCAGATCTCTACAATTAATAAGAATCTCCTGCACATGCAGAAGCACCCTTGAATGTATTTTACCATGTCAGGATTCTTTTTTGCCTGCCTGACCTGATGGCCGTAAAAGTTATTTACTATTTAATACTATCGATAATAAGATAAATATTGAGTGCGGTGACGATGGCGGCCATAATGAATAGTGAGATCTTGTTTGTCGTTGAGTTTGCGTATTTCCCCATTACCTTTTTTGATGACGTCAGATAGATGAGGCCGAAAATCGTCCAGGGCAGCTGAACGCTGAGGGCTATCTGGCTCCAGAGCAGGCCCTTAAAAGGGTCCTTTAGCAGGAATATTAATATCAGCGCCCCGACGATTGTAACACCCACACCGGTTCGCGTGTGAGTTTCAGACAGCTCAAGGGGCTTATTATACAGCCCCGCCAGAATGCTCCCGCCCGCCATTGCCGCCGTTATGGACGACGCCAGGCCCGCGGCCAACAGCGCCAGCGCGAATATCACCGCCGCCGCGCCTCCCACGATTGGCCTGAGTGCAACTTGAGCCTGCTGAAGCTCCGTTACGGCAATCCCCCGGGCGTAAAACACACTTGCCGCCACCACTATCATAGCGCCGTTGATTACCCAGCCGATTATCATTGCCGTGATAGTGTCCAGAAATTCATATTTTAACTGCTTTTCGATTACATCATCCCCCTGCAAGTTCCACTTTCGACTCTGAATTACCTCAGAATGCAGAAACAGATTATGCGGCATCACTACCGCCCCTAACACACCCATTATCACCGTAATCGACCCAGTGGGAAACTGCGGGATAAAACATCCCTTCAGGGCCTCTGCCCATTTTATATCTATGATAGACAGCTCAAACAAAAAAGAAATGCTGATTATAGAGACAAACCCGATTATCCACGCCTCAAGTCTCTTATAACTGTTAGAGAAAAGCATCGCGGCAGCAAAGACCGACGTGATAACCGCCCCAACGGCAATGGGTATCTTAAATAACATCTGAAGGCCGATTGCCGCACCAAGTATCTCGGCCAGGGCAGTCGCAACCACGGCCAGCATAGCAGTTCCAATAAACAAGTTGGCCGTCAGCCGTTTAAAATACTTCCCCGCGCCTTCGGCTATGCACAATCCGGTTGCTATCCCTAAGTGCGCGGCATTATGTTGAAGCACAATAAGCATCACCGTCGAGAGCGTTACTACCCAGAGGAGTTTATATCCATAATCGGCGCCGGCGGCCATATTGGTTGCCCAGTTGCCGGGGTCTATAAACCCTACGGTGACAAAGAGGCCGGGGCCGATGTACCTTAAGATCTCTAATGTCTTAGATACGCTGCGATTGGGCGGCAAGGTAGGGTCAGCGGCCTTTTTCAATTAAATCTACTTCCCGCTGTTGAGCCGTTCCTATTGTTTTGCCGTAAATGCCGCCGCTTTTTGGGAGTTCCATGAGGAAATCCGTCAGGTAATCGATATCGACAGTGGCGTGGGTTACCTCGCATGACATCAGATGCCCGCCCGATTTTCTGTCGTCAGATATGAAGTGGATGTGAAAGCCTCCGACGCTCAGGCCGCCGAATGTGTCGGGGAAGTAAAACCCTGACGCGGTGCCTCTGACATTATTAAAATCGAACACGCCCTGGTCTTTTGCCGCGTCTATCAGGCGCGGGTATGGTTTGTGCTGCGCCCTGACTGCCCGTGCCCTGACGTGCCTGAAGGTGCCTTCGATTTTAACGGCATAGAAGATATTTGAAGACGGCGCGCTCTGAAGTATCATCTTTTGCAGTTCATCGCAGGAGATCTCCCGCTCCACGGTAAAGGACTTCGCTGACTTGAAAAAAACTACGTCGGCAAACGGGGTTTCTATATTATCACCGGCGGCAGTTACAGTCCCGTCGCCTTTGATTTGATAGGCGCTGCCATTAATAATTATCATCTCTCCGTCAAGTGCGTTGAAGGTGCCAAGCCCCGTATCTCCATGTCTTTTCAGTTCCCCGATAGTCAGCTGCCCGTCATAGACGCCTTCCATGAGGGCGTTAAGCGAAGAGTATTGATAGAGCGCGTGCGGTTGGGCGGCACACGCGGTGAGCAGTGCGGCAATAATAATAGATAGCAGATAGTACACGGTTTATAATATCACCGCGCGGGCGATTATTACAATTATTGACAGACATACTTGTTTTATGACACAATTTAATCAGATGCAGGGTGGTGAGATTATGAAAAGAGCCGTTCATTCATTGATATTGATATTATCACTTTTGGTGATATGCCCGTCTTTGTGGGCGGTCACATCGGAGTCGTCTTTTACCCAGCAAGACAGAGAACGGCTGATAAGGCTGGAAGAAGGGTTAAAAAGTACTAACCAGCGCATGGAAGAAGGATTTAAAAGTACCAACCAGCGCATGGAAGAAGGATTTAAAAGTTCCAATCAGCGGATTAACGACTTATACGGACAGGTAAATGTGCTTATATCTGTGGTGTTTCTCAGTATAGTTGCCACAATAGGTTTAGTCATATGGGACAGACGCACGACTCTCTCCCCGGCTGTAAGGAAAATCAGGGAAATCGAAGACCGTGAAGAAAAGGTCGAAAAGGTACTGAAAGAACTTGCCCTCAGAGACCCGAACGTCGCCGAGGCCAATAAACACGCCGGACTTTTGTAATAGTTATCACTGTGATAACCTTTTAATTTATTAACTTTCCTCGTCAATAACTCTTTCCTTTTTTTATAATATTTTGTTAATATAAGACGTTAGAATAATTTTATTGTGAGGCAATTGGGCGTGGCGAATAAGAAAGAATTACCAAATATCAAGACTTTAACCATAATGTTTACAGACATTGTCGGCAGCACCGCGGCTGCGGATAAGCTGAGAAGAGAGCAAGGCAATGACAATCTCTATATGGAAACATTAAGGAAGCCCCACGATGCTATTATCAGGAAATGTTTAGAGGACGGCAGCGGTTATGAGGTTAAAACCATTGGCGACAGTTTTATGGCAGTTTTTGATACGCCGCAGGGAGCCATAGCCACGGCGGCGAGCACGATTGAGTGTCTTGAAAGCACAAATATACAAATAAGAGTTGGTTTACACACGGGGACTGTCTATATCACATTAGATAGTGATGGCAAGGTCAAAGATTACGAGGGACACGATGTTAACCTTGCGGCACGGGTTGAGTCGATTGCTTCTGGCAGTCAGGTATTGTTGTCAGGAGCGGTAATGGAAATATCAGGGGTGTTAAATGATTATAGATTTCACAACTGGAAAAAAAGGCAACTCAAGGGGATATCAAAACCGGTTGAAATATATGAGCTTCTATGGGGTGATAGACAACCCGGCCATGAACCGAAGGGTGGCAGGACTTTCGACTATCCGCGCACATACGATAAGAAGGATTTTGTTGGCCGTGACAGCTCTATTAAGAATATACAAGATAATATTGAGAGCAATGACCTTCTGACTATCTTTGGGATTGGAGGCGTTGGGAAAACTGCTGCCGCTATTCGGGCGTGTAAGGATATAGAGAAGAAATACGATGTGTTCTTTGCCGGTATGGATGACGGGCTTGACGACAAATCAAACGACATTCAGATCATAGACAAAATAGCCAAATCCATGAAATTGCCGGATGATGCACGTAAAGGTCTGGCAGAGCTGACGGCGGCCATTAGGGCGGAATATGACAACGCTCCGGTTCTTTTGCTCATTGACAACTATGAAAGCATTCACATAAATGGATTTAGTGTGATAAAAGAATTAATTAATATAGAGCGTCTAAAGATGCTGGTAACCTCGACGATTAGAATTGGCACTGATGTTGAGCAAGTATTAGACTTAGAACCTTTTGTTTCGGGCGACCCTGCTTCTCGTGAGTTATTTGAATTACGTGTAAGACGTCTGCCCGGCATGAATAATTGGCAACTGTCCAAATTGTCTGATGATGACAGGGGGCATGTGAATACAATTCTTGAAATCACAAACGGCATACCGCTTGCCATTGAATTAGTTGCAAGCAGAATGGATTCCTACACATGTCAGAAGATGGCGGAATCGTTAAAGGAATCTTTAGAACTTATCGCGGTAAGAGAAGGAGACCGTAAAAAGCAATCTGGACCTAAAAGGCATTTGAGCATGGAAGAGTGTCTTGAATGGTCATATGAAAAACTGTCCAAACCAGCTCAAATGTTATTTCGCTCAGTGTCCCTTTTGGCGAATGGCTTTGAGGCAGAATTGGTTGAAAAATGCTATGGAACCTTATTTAAGAAGAAAAAAGGTAAAGCAATACAAGATCTGTTAGAGGAAATACAATCATCATCGTTAATCAATTTCAATGATGATGGCAAATGGAGATTCCAGCCAATCGTGCATCGTTATGGGAAAGAGTTGCTTAATCGAGATAAGAATGAATCGAAAATAGAACGTGACTTTATTAAATATTGGGATAATTTTGTTAGAGAATATTCAAGCAGCGACGAGAAAGTCGGCGGCCATTTGAAATTATTGGAAAAAAATCATGGACATCTTATTGAGTTCCTTAATCTGCTGTATGAAAATGAATTGTACCATGATATGTATATAAAACGTGCGAATAACCTTAACGGATTTTGGCATATAGAAAGGATGTGGGGAGCTTCTATCCACTATTTGAAAAGCGTCTTAGAAATAGCCATAAATAAAGCAGTAAAAGGTCGTGATAAATATCAACCTTATGTTGCCGGGACACGCAACAACCTTGCCGCCCTGCTTAGTGATATGGGCGATATGAACGGAGCTAAGAAACTATACGAGGAGGCACTTGAGACATGTAGAACCCTTGAGAAAGAGCACCCCGCCGCGTATTTGCCTTATGTTGCCACGACATGCAACAACCTTGCTGCCCTGCTACAGAACATGGGCGATATGAACGGGGCTAAGGAACTGTACGAGGAGTCACTTGAGATAAGGCGAACCCTTGCTTTAAAATATCCTGCCGCGTATTTGCCGAAAGTTGCCAGTGTATGTGACAACTTTGCTATTTTACTTCGTAAGATGGGAGATGAGAAAGGGGCTGCGAAACTATCGGAAGAGGCAGCGGCTGCAAGGAAAGGGCTTGGCGGCTGATACCATATGCTTTATAAAATCTAAGTTGCAACCAAAGGATTAACCATTATCCTGTTAAAAGAATCATCCTGAGCTTGTCGAAGGATTACCGCTTTATGGGGAAATACGAAATAGAGGAGCATCCTTCGACAGGCTCAGGATGATTCGATTGTTTCAGGATGATTCGATTGTTGAGGATGATTCATTTGTCTTGGGATGGAAAGACTAAAATGATGAGCGATATTGTGTGTGACCACGCCGCTCAAACTCCCCTATCAACGCGTGCAGGTGTCTTACCGCGTTTGCCGGGTCAACCCCTATTGCCGTTTCGTCGGAGAGGATAAAACCATCTACACCCTGCTCGAGGGCGCATATTACGTCCGTAAGCTCTGCCCTGAATGGTTTGTATCTCTTTACGAGCGATAACATTACCTCACCCGCGAGCAGTACGGGTTTGCCGTGTTGTTTTGCCGTCTTTACGATGTGCCTTTGCACGTAGGGGATCTTGGGCAGGTCAACCTCTACGCCTAAATCGCCGCGCGCTATGCAGATTGCGTCCGACACCGCGCAGATTTCGTCGAGGTTTTTGACCGCCTCGGCAAGTTCCACCTTTGCTATAACTATGTCTTTCATATCGTGCTGGCGCAGGGTTTCCTTGAGTATGATAATGTCTGAGGCACGTTCCACGTAGGATAAATAGACGAAATCAATTGATAATTTTGATAATATTGCGATGTCGCGGTAGTCCTTTTCACTGAGCGGGGGAAGGTCTATGGGGAAGCCGGGGGTGTTTATCCCGCAGCCTGAGGTCAGCTCCGCGTCAGTCTCAACGCGGCAGACTATCTCAGAATCGTTGATTTCTGTTACGGTAAGCGCTATAGCGCCGTCGTCAAGCAATATTATGGCACCGGTGTTTACATTAAGAGTATAGCTCACATAGGCGCAGCCCTCAGCGCATTTTTTCGTGTCTTCATCTGAATAAAGCCTGAATTCCTGCCCGGTTTTGAGCATTACACTGCCATTTGGTACGGCGCCAATGCGAAGTTTTCTCCCCCTGATGTCAGCTCCGATTTTTACGTGGGGGGCAAGTGTCCTTATCCGCGATACTGTGCTGTGAAGCATCCCTTCGTCTGCATATGACATGTTGAGCCTTATGGCAGAAACCCCGGCGTTCAGCAGCTCCCTGAGACGCGGTTCACTTAGACACGCCGGCCCTGCCGTTACGTGAATATCCATCACTACGCGCCCGATCTTATTTTCTTGCTCAACAGGAAGGTTTCAATGTCCTCGACAGGCAACGGTTTGGAGAAGAGGTATCCCTGAGCCTCGTCACAATCCAGGGCACAGAGAAACTCAAGCTGGCCATTGGTTTCCACACCCTCGGCTATGACCCTCAATTTGAGGCTGTGAGACATGGCTATAATCGCCGTGGCTATTGCCGCGTCGTCTGTGTCGGTTGTTATATCGTTGACAAACGACCGGTCTATTTTGAGGCAGTCTATCGGGAAACGCTTTAAATAGCTCAGCGAGGAGTATCCCATCCCGAAATCGTCGATAGCTATGTGTATGCCCATATTCTTTATCTCTCGCAGGATTTTAATAGCCGTCTCGGCGTCGTCCATTACTACGGTTTCAGTCAGTTCAAGTTCGAGAGAGTCGGGCGAAAGGCCTGTTTCCTCCAGAATATTAGATATCGTTAAGACAAGATCCTTCGACTTAAACTGCCTGGCAGACAGGTTTACGGACATAAGTATTCCGTTACAGCCGAGGTCCTGCCAATGTTTGGCCTGAGCACAGGCCGTCCTCAGCACCCACTCGCCTATGGAAATAATAATCCCGGTCTCCTCTGCCAGAGGAATAAACTCTACCGGTGAGATCATGCCAAGCTGGGGGTTTAACCACCTTATCAGTGCCTCTACCCCTGAGACCGACCATGTATTGAGATCTATTTTAGGCTGATATTGAAGTCTGAATTCATTTTTTTCAAGTGCCTTACGCAGATTGTTTTCAAGCTCCAGACGCCTCAACGCGCGGGAATTCATCTCCGGGTTATAAAACTGGTAGGTGTTCCCTCCCTTACTCTTCGCCTGATACATGGCAATGTCTGAGTTTTTAAGCAGTGCGTCTATATCGTCGCCGTCGTCTGGATAGACGCTTATCCCAATGCTCATACCCACAAAACATTCATGAGTATCGAGATAAAATGGGGTCGAAAAGGTATCCAGGATTTTCTCCGCAACCATCGAGGCCTCCTGCACCCGTTCCAACAGAGGCAGGATTATTACGAATTCGTCTGCTCCGGCGTGGGCTACTGTGTCAGATTCCCTCACGCATTTCGGCAGTCTGGCCGCGACCATCTTTAAAAGCAGGTCCCCTATGTCGTGACCCAGCGAATTGTTAATAAACTTAAACCCGTCAAGATCTAAAAACAACAAGGCAAACATCTGGTTATACCTTCTGGAGTGTCCCAGCACATGGCTTAAACGGTCATAGAAAAGCGTCCTGTTTGGCAGGTCGGTAAGGGAATCAAAATGGGCAAGGTACTGAAGGCGCTGCTCGGTAAGTTTTCTTTCCGTTATGTCAATCCCCGTGGCGATAACATATGTTACCTCGGATTTTTCGTTCACTAAGGCCGTGTTTGACCACGCAATCAAATGTTCGGACCCGTCCTTGCCGTTCCAGAAATTCTCATAAGCGGCAGGATAATTTCCTTTCAGAATTTTTTTAAAATTTACCCTGGCCGACTCCGCGTCTTCTTCCCTTGTGAGAACGTCCCAGAGACATTTCCCCCTTATTTCGACAAAATCATAACCGGAAGTCTCCTCGCAGGTGCGATTAAAATAAATTACGCGCCCGTCCTTATCAAGTATAAGCACCAGAGCGCCTACAATGTCAAGTATCGCGGTGAGCAGGTCTTGCTGGTCTGTTGTATGGCCAATCCTGTTCTGGATTTCTCCTATGGCACTTGACAGCTTAAAGAGCTTCTCTGATTCGGATTCCATAAGCTATATTGTAACAGAAAACATTTTATAATGTCGCGATAATTGTTTTTTAGAGTGAATGGGGCGGCTGCAACGGCGGCCAAAAAAATGATTTCGTATGGAGACTGTCCTCTGCCGCGCCCGTCTTTTTCAGGGGCTTATATTAAGCAGGGAACCAACAAGCAGGGAACCAACGTACAGTCCACAGGACAGGGGAGAACTTATCGTTCCCCCTATCCAACTGCATGGTAAAGATAATTTGGTATGACGTTCAGCTTCGACGCGCTCTCTAATAAATCCTCAGGCGGTATCGACCTAACCACATTCCCATTGGCGTCCACAATTTTTACTACTACACTTTGCTTATTATCTGTGCCGTTATTCTCCACGGAATAGTAAGCTGAATTACTAAAGAGACTATTTTCAGCAGGGGGAGGTGTGTTACCCTGATTTTTGTTCTTAACATCGTTCCCTGCCTGTGCCCCTGGTTGAGTATTATTTCCCTTAGCTAAGTTTGACAGAGTGTTGGTGTTATCGCCTCCAGTTTCTTTAGCCTTCAACTGGGAGTTGTTCAGCATATCCTTTCCCGCGTTTGTAATGGTAACCTTTACGGCATCATTACTGTTTGTGCCGTTCGGTGTCGTAGCAGTTCTTTCGGCGCTTTGTTGTGGCTGCTGCTGGGAAGCAGGTTGAGCATAGGTCTGCTGTTTAGTCTGCGTGTCGGCGGCGCTGACATTCGTCTGAACAATTACAGCTGTTCCTACTCCTGCAATTTCCATGTTCAATTCTCCTTACTGTTCAATTAATCTACATCTTTACAACTGTTCAAAGCCCGCGTTCAACTGCTATATCGACTGAAAAAACGATGCCGCAACTTCCTTTGGATTCCGAGGGGCCAGCTCGTTGCCCTGCTGATTATTCGGCGTGACCTGTGCCGTTGCCCCTGCTGCTCCGGTTGTTCCGGCCGTCCCGGCTGCTCCCGTTGCCCCGGTGTTTTCTTTCTGAGTAGCGTTTGCCGCTTCTCTGGCCTGAGTCGAGATGTTTATTATCGCGGCCGGTCCTTGCTGTTGACCTGCTGCTGTGCCTACGGCGCCTGTGCCACCAGTGGGATTCTGGTTATTGCCCTGTTGCTGCGTCTTGCCAGCTTTAAGAGCTGCTGCATTTGGGTTTGGTGCCTGTTGAGTGATAACTTGGACTGCCATAATAATTTACCTCCTCTTGTGTCGTCTTGAAAGTGTTCAATTCTCTTATCGGTATTATATTAAGAAACTTTAGGACAAAATGAAAAATATTTTTTGACGCTATATTTTTTTAGAAGACATATTATAGAAAGGCAGCCGTACCGGTGTCAATAAGCGTTAACTATCTATTATAATAAGAGAAGCCTGTGAAAAAGAGAAAATTAGGACAGCATTTCCTCTATGATGACGCGATTCTCGGGAAAATCGTTGCAGCCGCAAACATTTCCCCTGGCGACATAGTAGTGGAAATAGGCCCTGGCACAGGTTCTCTTACAGAAAAACTCATAGGCAAGGCAAAAAAAGTCATCGCCATAGAGTTGGACAAAAACCTCTATGACAGGCTTAAAGAACGTTTCAGAGGGGTCTTAAACCTGGAACTGGTAAACTGTGACGCGCTGCAATACGATTATAAAGCAGCCGGCACGTTTAAAGTGGCCGCGAATATACCGTATTATATCACCACACCGCTGATATTCAGGCTGCTCGGAGAAAGAGAAACCCTCGCCGGCATGACCCTCATGGTTCAAAAAGAACTGGCAGAGCGTATCGCCTCACCACCGGGGAGGAAATCCTATGGCGTGCTTTCAATAATGGCGCAGCTTGTAAGCGTCCCTGAAATTAAGTTTATCGTTTCCAGAAATTCGTTCAGACCGCCTCCAGAAGTGGACTCCGCCGTCATAGACTTTCAAATGTTGAAGGATAAGGAAAAGATATCGATTGCCGACGAGAAATTGTTTGCCGCAATTGTCAGGACATCGTTTTCCATGCGCAGGAAGACTTTAGGCAATAACCTAAAGGGGTTTGGCTCAGGAGTTGGCGACATGCTGAATTCTATAGGAATTGACCCTCGACGAAGACCGGAAACACTGAGCATCGATGAGTATGCCCGCATAACCAACGCACTTGCGTAAGATTTACGGCGATTGGCGCTCTTCTATACTTCGAGGCTTTTCGCGCCTCTCACTGAGCTGCTTAATGTTTCCACTTCCACAAAGCTTCCAACCAGACACGCGACAACCCTTACTTCGCTGCGGACTATTGAAACAGAGGGTTCTCTCGTTCACTGCTCAATTCAATGCTGTAATACTCATACCTGTTCTTACCACGTTCCTTTGCCCTATACATCGCCATATCCGCTCTCTTAATAAGCACATCGGTAATGTTGCCATTTCCGCCGTTAACATCGCTGAAGGGGTATATTTCTATACCGATACTGCCGCCAATACGGCATTCATGTCCATTTACTATAAATGGTTTATTTAATGATACAATAATCTTGTCCGCAATTGCCCCGGCGTCTTCCTTTGAGATTACTTTGGTGAGGATTATAACGAATTCATCTCCGCCAACGCGCGACACGGTATCTGATTTTCGCACAGCGCCTAATAATCTTTGTGAAACCTCTTTGAGCAGCATATCTCCGGTCTCATGTCCATAAGTATCGTTCACCGCCTTAAATTTATCTAAATCTATAAACAGCAAAGCCATCATATTGCCTTCACGTGTGCAAAATTCAATTGCTATGTTTAATCTGTCCAAAAGCAATATCCGGTTAGGCAGAGATGTTACTACATCATAGTGCGCGAGCTGCTGGAGCTGCTTCTCATAGTATTTTCGCTGGGATATGTTTTTAAGCACATAAACACTTTGTACTATGTTACCCGCCTCATCTTTTATCGGCGACGCCGAACACGAGACATAGATTTCATTCCCGCTGCTATCATGATGCAGGTGCTCACTCACCGCGTGCTCCCCCGTTCGTAACATATTCATAACAGGACACGAATATTCCAGCTGATTGCAAGGTTCGGAAACTTTATGCGTAACCGCATAACAATGTTTGCCAATAACTTCATAGTCCATCACTCTGTACTCTTTCAGGAAGGCATAATTTGTGCTGACGATGGTCAAATCCTTAACGTCTAATACAATGATGGAGTCATTTATACTGTTAATTACCGTATGAGTAAACCTATTAATTCGCCTGATATCGTCCTCTCTTTTCCCAGCTTCGATTATGGCCGCAATCGAGTTAGTTATAGCAATAAAAGTATCCTCTTCCAACTTGCTTCTTTCGTGATTATGCCTGACGTAAAGGCATAATACGCCCAATAGAGCATTGCCGGATTTTATGGGAAGACAGTAGTGTCCATGTTCGTGTATTCCTTCGAACGTAACAGTATGCAGGTCGTCAAGTTTGTTGGAAAATACTGTTTTACCTGTGCTGGCGGCCAGGCCGCAAAGGCATTGTCCATATTTTAAATGCGCGCATTGATATAGTAAAGAATCGGGCAGATTTCGTTGAGCAACCATCGTCAGCTCATCCAGGTTATCGACTTTCAGGTGAATACACCCTTTATTTTCAATGCTCAGGCCTGGAATAGAAACGATAATGTCCAAAACCCTATCCAGTTTATTTTTAAGAGGAGCCTGCTCCAGGGATATTTCCAGAACATTTTTTATTGTATCCTGCAATCTCTCTCTTTGTTGCAGTTGTAAGTTATTTTCCGCTAATTCTTCTCCTAACGCAAGCTCAGACTGCACCAGTGATTCTCTTTCCCTGAGATTATCAAGTAATATACGTATATATTTAATTATTCCTCTTTGGTTTTGGCCTCTCAGCAGTTCATAGTCTTGATTTAAATTGTCTTCTGCGATGTTCATTAATATCTCATTAATCTCCTCTGGTTCAGCCCCTAATTCCTTAATAAGTGAACGTATCACCCTTATTCCGATTAATAAGCTATTCAGAATTAACACTCCGGTTATAGTTATAGCTATAATCATGTACTGATGATATGACTGATCTGATTCTGACTCGCTTTTTTTCATCTGATCTACTTGGAAGTCAGTAAGCCCTTCAGCAGCCTGCTTGAATATATCCGAGTTTCTCATTTGTCTACCAAGCAATGACTTTTTTGATTCACTCGATTCAGCCGAAACAACGGCGTTAGTCTGCTGCCGTATATCCATTAAATAAGCTTCCTGTGCATCTATTATTTTCTTCAGAAGCATCTTGCCTTTATCACTTCTGATAACAAGCTCCAGTTTGCTTATATTTTCTATTATAGTTTTCTTATATTTATCAATCTGGTCTAATTCTACCGTAGTGTTGTCATTAGTAATAAGTAATTTAGTTATTGCTAAATCAATCCCAGCTACAGAAGATAATATATTATCTAAGTATTCCGTTTTAACATACCTGTTACTAACTATATCATGAATCATATCCATAAATGATCGACACATAAAAATACTTATAACGCAGACTGTGATTAACGTTACGGCTATGAACCCGTGACTATATGCAAGTCTTGTTTGAACCTTCATAGTGCCTCCACTCCCCCACCTGCCCCCCACCTGCACAACATCTCCCCACTTGCCTACCTGCCCATGTGCCCACTTGCCCCGAACAAGGGCTAGAAATACTAACACAAATCCAGCCCGAATACCTTTTGAAAGACATTTTGTTGTGAACTTATCCTTCCACGCCCGAAACCATATCCTTTAGTCCCTTACCGGCTCTGAACTTAGGAATTTTGGCCGCCGGAACTACCGTTTCCTCTCCGGTTTTAGGATTTCTACCCTTTCTTTCCTTTCTTTCGGATACCACGAAAGTGCCGAATCCCACGAGAATAACGCGCTCGCCATCCTTAAGTGCCTTAGAAATGTTATCAAAAACGCTGTTAATAACCTTCGACGCCTCTGTCTTCGCCATTTTCGACTCTGCTGCCACCTTGTCTATCAGTTCCGTCTTAGTCATGGTACCGCCCCCTCCCAACTAATTTTAAGAATTTGCACACAGAAATTGTGCCAAACGTGCTTATTATACGGGATTTCAGCGGTATGCGTCAATATGTATAAAAAATAAACATGGGGGCTGCACTAAACGTTTTTTCGCTGTTTGAGAATACTAAAGTTAAACGGTTTCTGCTGCGATTTGTCATTATTATCTGTTAAAATGGTTCAGGAATAGTTTATGATACTGCCTGGACAGGATGAAAAGAGATTACGTAATGAATCTATTACTGGTTGTCTGTTCTCTCGTTGTAGTTATTGCGCTGTTATTTGTGTTTGAAGCCGTACTAAGGCGAAACGGCATCGTAAAACCCATTAGCAGCTCACAGGAGCTTTTTATTCCTAATGCCTTTGGGTCCAGTAAGGGAAACGCTAAAGACGTTGAGGCCTTCTCGTTCGGTGAAAAGATATATACAGATAAATACGGGTTTCGCGTCCCGAAAGGTTATAGGCACATCGATAAACACTATGCCGGGACTATCCTTATCCTTGGAGACTCAATCGCCTTCGGCACTGGTGTGAAAGAAGAGTACACGGCTGCCGGTCTGCTGCGCTCGAAGCTGCCGGATATGAGAGTGTATAACTCTGGCGTAATTAGGATATAATTCGTACGACTATGAAAATGTCGTAAGGCATTTTCTGCCCTCTCATCCGGAAGTCGGCAGGGTATATCTGATTTATTGTCTGAACGATTTAAACGCGGACTCCTCCGCCCTTATAGACCATGAGCTGAACACCCGCGCCAGAAAGACAACCCTCTATGACAGAGTAAGGCTCGTGGGTATTTTTTCCAGACTGAACGAATTCCTCAAGAGCAGGTCGCTGCTTTATTTATATCTGAAGGGTCTTCTTACCGACCCTCAGATGAGGTTTTACAAAGCCGAGGCCATGTACTATAATGAGGACAACGATGTTATATTTAACAAAAACATCCAACCCATCTTAAATATTGCCAAGACCCTCGAGGGATACCAGATTCCCTTTACAGTGATTATCGCCCCCTATGAGGCACAACTTAGGAAGGGGGAAGCACTCCTGCAACCGCAGAAAAAACTATCCGCCTTCTTCAGCTCTAACGGCATAGACTACATTGATCCCGTGCCGGATTTTCTGGCGGCGGGGGTCTCCTCGAAGGAGTTATATCTGTTTTGCGACCCTATGCATCTTTCTGAAAAAGGACATAGGGTTATGTTCGGGGCGCTTATGAGGCGCTCGCACTTGGTTTTCAGTTCAACTCATTAACTAAGTAATTAGTCCCTAACATCCCCAATCCGGTAAGTCAAGGGAGTCTCAGTTTCCAGATGCTGCAAGGGTTTCAACTGAAGGTGTCTTGACACACATTTTTTTATTCTGTTAAACATGATAATAATATGTTATAATCGGGACAAGTGCGAGTGTTGAGCGAAGGGGGCTTTCCCCCTGGGGGCTTTCCCCCTCTTTAGATGATATGGGAATGAAAAAAATATTTACACGGCCAGAAAGCCTTACCGAAACTCCGTTCCGGTTTTGTCCGGGATGCGGGCACAGCATTGTGCACAGGATTATTGCCGAGGTCATAGACGAGCTTGGCATCAGGGAGCGTGTCATAGGGATAGCCCCGGTAGGCTGCGCGGTATTCGCGTACGATTATTTCAATTTCGATGTGATAGAATGTGCCCACGGCAGACCCCCGGCCGTTGCTACCGCACTTAAGAGGGTACATCCCGACGCCATAGTGTTTTCATACCAGGGCGACGGGGACCTTGCCGCAATCGGCACAGCCGAGATAATTCATGCCGCAAACAGGGGCGATAATCTCTCGGTATTTTTTATCAACAACGCCACATACGGCATGACTGGCGGGCAGATGGCCCCTACGACTATCCTGAAGCAGCAGACAACCACATCCCAAAAGGGCAAGTCCAGCACGAACGAGGGCTTCCCGCTGAAGGTCTCAGAGCTGATTGCCACCATAGATGGGGCGGTCTTCGTTGCGCGCACCTCGCTTGAGGATATAAAAAGCGTTCTTACCACAAAGATGCTGATAAAAAAAGTCTTTGAAAACCAGATAGAAAAAAAAGGGTTCAGTTTTCTCGAAATACTGTCGCCATGTCCGACTGACTGGCATTACACCCCTGCGGACTCTATGAAGTGGATAAAAAACGAGATGATGGCAGTTTATAAAAGCGGAATAATAAAAGACTTGCACGGGTAATTAAATAATGGAAAAGAGGATTTTAATAGGCGGCTCAGGCGGCCAGGGTATCCTGTTCATGGGGAAAGTAATAGCCAGCGCCGCAATGAACAATGGAAAGAACGTAACGTGGTTTCCATCCTATGGCGCAGAGATGCGCTGCGGCACGGCAAACTGCACTGTGATCATCTCGGAAGAGCCAATAGGCTCGCCGGTGTTCAGACATGCGGACATACTAGTGGTGTTTACAGAGGCGTCACTGAATAAATTTGCGCCGCGGCTCAATAAAGACGGTTATCTGTTTTATGACTCATCGCTGATAACCTTTAACAGCGGAGTTCATAACGGCGCGATTGGCATAAATGTCACCACGATGGCCAGAGAACTTGGCAACACCAAGGCGGCAAACATGATAATGCTTGGGGCTGCGGCAGCCATTACCGGCCTGATGGGAAAGGAAGACCTGCTCATTGCTATTGAAAGCGATGATATGTCAGAGTGTATGCTTAAGGCGCTGTCTATTAACAAACGCGCCATTTTAAAGGGATATGAGATAGTTGAAAATCAGGAAAGCGGTTTGTTCCGAAATCGGACATGTACATAAACTTATAAACGAATATGCCTCCAGAGAGTTGATGCTGCCGCGGTCTTTAAACGAGCTGTATGAGAATCTCAGGGATTATTATGTTTGTGAGGTTGAGAAACAGGGGATTGTTGGGGTGTGCGCCCTGCACATCCTGTGGGAGGATTTGGCGGAAGTGAAATCTCTGGTCGTAAGAGACACAGTGCAAAGACAAGGCATTGGCCGCAGGCTTATCGACTGCTGTAAGGAGGAGGCCGTCAATCTGGGGCTAGGACAGGTGTTCGCGCTGACCTATGTCAAGGGGTTTTTCACGCATATAGGTTTTAAAGAGATAGACAAGGCTCTGCTGCCTCATAAAATATGGGGGGATTGCATTCGATGTCCCAAATTCCCGGACTGTGACGAACAGGCGGTGATAATAAAGGTTAAAAATGCCAAAAATGACTGAAGAAAAAGAAAAAATAAGAGAGGAATTTGGAAGCGGCCACAGTCCCTCAATGGACATCCCGGACTTAATCGATGTCTCTGTCCTCTATGTCGAGGATGACGATAAAATCAGAGAGGGCCTGCAAAGATTTCTTGCGCGGCGTTTTAAGACAGTGCTAACGGCAATGAATGGAGTGGAGGGCCTGTCAGTCTTCACCGCCAAGAAACCCGATATCGTCATAACAGATGTTAAAATGCCGCTTATGGACGGCATCGAGATGATAAAAAACATCAAACAACAATCGCCTGACACACCAGTTGTAATAACTTCTGCTTTAACCGATGTCTCATACCTGATAGAAGCCATTGAGCTCAAGGTTGACGCATATGTGAAAAAACCAATCGATAAGGATGATCTGTTCAAATCGATAAATAAGATTTTAACCATGCTGAAACATCAGCAAACACAGGGTACACTCTCGAAAAACAATGAAATTCTAGGGCAGATAAGCGCCTCTATGACAGATGCTATAATAATGGCGGACGACGCCGGCAAGGTATGTTTTTGGAACAAGGGTGCTGAGCGGCTCTTTGGATACACAGACAAAGAGGCGGCGGGAATGGACATCCACGACTTAGTGGCGCCGCTTACCCGCAGGGCGGAGGCCAATAAAGGCTTCAACGCCGGTATCGGGGCAGTTATAGGAAAGACCGTGGAGATGACTGCCATGCGAAAAGACAGAGAGTTGTTTCCCGTTGAGCTGTCTGTCTCGACTTTGAAATATGACGGCAGATGGTTTGCCCTTGGCACTGTCAGAGACACCACGGCAAGAAAGCAGGAGGAACGTTTTCTGAGAGACCGCTATGATAGGACGAAGAGGATGCTGCTGGGTGCGGTCAAGGCCGCGGGGCTTGCCCTCACCGGCATTGACCCTTTCACAGCCGACCACCAGCAGCGCGTGGCCAGACTTTGCGAGGCGATTGCCGCGGAGATGGCAGAGAGCGATGACATTATATTTAAAATGAAAATAGCCGCTATGCTTCATGACATCGGAAAGATGCGCATTCCAGCCGAAATACTTATCAAGCCGGCAGCTCTTACCGGGATTGAGCGCGCACTTGTAAAAATGCACGCCACGGCCGGCTATGAATTGTTGAGAAAGATTGATTTTACGTTTCCACTTGCAGATATTGTCTTGCAGCACCATGAGAGATATAACGGCTCCGGCTATCCTCTCGGCCTTCACGGCAACAATATCCTTGTCGGGGCAAGGATATTAAACGTGGCCGATGTCGTTGAGGCTATGTCGTCAGGCAGGCCATATCGTCCTTCCCTTGGTTTGGATATGGCGCTGGAAGAAATTTCAGATAAAAAGGGCATTCTTTACGACCCCGATGTTGTCGAGGCATGCTTAAATGTATTTGAGAAGGATTTCAAATTGTAAGAACAGGAGGATTTATGCCGCTAATAACATGGAATGACAGCCTGAGTGTATATATCAAAGAATTTGACGACCATCACAAGAAAATCGTTAAACTCCTCAACGCCCTGTACAACGCCGTATTGATAAAAAAAGGAGGCAGTGTAATTGAGCCGGTAATAGGAGAGCTGATTGACTATACGAGATACCATTTTGCCGCCGAAGAGAAAGTGATGCAAAGGCATTCGTTTCCCTGGTTCCACGGGCATAAACTCGAGCATGATGAGCTGACGGCGCAAGTCCTTGAGTTTCAGAAAAAATTCAAAGAAGGAAAGGCTATGGTCGATTTATCGCTGTTGAATTTCCTGAAGGACTGGCTGACCAAACACATTATGGGTACCGACAAGAAATACACTGTGTTTCTGAAAGAAAAAGGCGTATCCTGAACACGCCGCGCGGGCGCTGCATCTGATATAGCGACGGCGCAATATGGCAGCTCTGTTTTATCTGAAGTAAAATGGATGGCTGCTCATCCACCGCCTGAGTGGTTTTGGCAACAGGTTATATCGTACCCCTATCGAATACCCGGCATACCTGAAACATGAGTCCAGAATAAAATATATAAGCCATGAGTATTTTCTCTCCCTGAGAAAGTCACCGGCGCCTTCCTTCAAATACCTCAGCCCCTCACCGCCCGGACTGGCATATTTTAAAAGACACGCCTCCTTTAGCGAGACGCCTATGTCGAAATTCCTGCTGAACTGTTTTGTAAACGAATAGTTGTGTGAATGAATAACGGCTGCACCTGGACAATACGCCACCTTATAGCCCGATAATATAAGCTGTGAGGCAAACACCATGTCTTCGTTCATAATCACGGACTTAAAACCGCCTGTTTCTATAAATATGTCTCTCTTTACGGCAGAACATACGTTGGAGAAAAAAAATGTCTTTATCCCAAGGGCAGTCAACGCGTCAAGGCTCTTCAGTACCGGTACATCGGGATAGTTGAATTCGCGTGAGAACCTCTCGACGGGGGATGCCTTCCCTGCGGCGGTTTGTCTGGCATAGGAGGCTGCCGTCCGCGGGTCTGAAAGGGGGACAAGCAGCTCCTGTGTCAGCCTGTTATCGGCAGGAAGGGCGTCCTGTGTCATAAATATAATAACATCGCCTAATGCGGCCCTTGCGGCGGCATTACGCGTTGTGCCGTGGTTAAACTCTTCCCTTGCGATTTGTATTACCTTGCAGCCCAGCGCCCCGGCTAAAGCCGCCGTGTTGTCATCGGATGCGGAGTCGATTACGATTATCTCTCTGACGGCACAAAGCTGTCCATTTATGGCCTTCACTATGCCTTCAAGTGTCCCTGAGGCATTTAAAGCAGGGATTATTACGCTTATCGACGCTGACATATCGGGCCGGAGCCGCTTATTTACCGCCGCACGAGGGGCAGTTTATGTCCTTGTATATCTTAAATTTTCTGAATTCAACGTTTGCCCCTTCCCATACAAGAAGTTTTCCCTTTAAATTGGCACCGGTGCCGGAGAGATACTTTAAGGCCTCAAGCGCCTGAAGCGTGCCTATCACTCCGGGCGTTGTGCCGAGTACGGGAAATACCTCAGAAGGCGGCGCCTCCTGAAACAGGCACCGGAGGCACGGTGTCTCCGGCACTTTAATAAACGACATTCTGCCGTCTATGCCCCATATGCTGCCATATACGAGTGGAATGCCTTTTCTGATTGCCGCATCGTTCAGAATATACCGCGTTGGGAAGTTGTCCATGCAGTCAAGTATTATGTCGCTGTTTGCGACAAGCTGGTCAACATTTTCCGCCGTGATTTTATCTGTGTGCGCGGTTATTTTTATATCGGAGTTTACGGTGCTGAGTGTTATTTTTGCCGATAACGCCTTATTTATGCCTATGCGTGAGGGGTTGTGAAGGATTTGCCTGTTTAGATTTGAGTAGTCAGGGCTGTCGAAGTCGCAGATGATTATATGTCCTATGCCGGCAGCTGCGAGGTATATCGACACCGGCGAGCCAAGCCCTCCGGCGCCGGCTATAAACACGGTCGAGGCCTTTAGTTTTTCCTGCGTGGCCTGTCCCCAGCCTTCCATCATCATTTGTCTTTTATAACGCTCAAGTTCGTTTGCTGAAAGTGCCATCGATATTCCTCCTGTAACAATTATTGGGTGGTCAACTCGTTACTACTGTAGTACGGTGCGTGCCGCCACAATGCCGGCCACATCCCGTGCGCCTGCTTTCACAAGCGCCTTCGCGCATTCGTTCAGCGTAGCCCCTGTGGTCAGAACATCATCTACTACGGCTATACTTTTACCCTTTACGCTTACTGCCGAGACGAAGGCATTTTTCAGGGACTTAATCCTGTCTACTCCGCTGAGTGAGGTTTGATGGGGCGTTTCCTTTACTTTCAGAAGTGTATCATACGAAAGGGGTATCTTTGTGAAGTCTGACAGTGCCTTTGCCAGCAGCAGGCTTTGGTTAAAACCCCTCTCCGTAAGTCTTTTCTTTGTCAGTGGAACGGGCACGATTAAGTCAGCCTCCGGTATTTCTATCGTTTTAAATAATTCCGCAAGCGGGCGAGCGAGCCTTCTCACTCCTGAGAACTTAAACAAATGCACCGCCTCTTTCATAGCGCCGGTAAACTCTGCATATGCCCTGACTGTGTAATAGAACGGTTTCTCCGCATAGCAATCCCCACACTTAGTAATACCCTCAACCTCAAGTGGTTTAGCGCACACGCTGCATACATTGGTGGGCAGGCGGCTCATATTCGCCCAACACACCCCGCATATCGGGGACGTGGCCAACTCGTCGGATGGCTTTTTACATACCGGACATACCGATGGGAAAAATATGCCCAATACCCTCTCCATAAACCGTGTTGACATTGAACAATTATCTGTAAATTATATCGTCCCTGTCCTGACCCGTTGCGATGATAGTAACGGGAACCTCCAGCGTTTTCTCTATCTTGCGAATATAGTTCTTTGCATTCTGGGGCAATTCATAATACAAACGTACCCCTGCGGTGTTTTGTCCTTTCCAGCCGTCAAGCACCTCATAAACCGGCTCGCAGCTCTCGAGAATGGGAAGCTCCTTTGGGAAGTCAGTCAACACTTTGTCTTTATACTTATAGCCGACGCATACCTTTATCTTTTCCATCCCGTCAAGGATGTCGAGTTTTGTGATTACAAGTCCAGTAAGGCCGTTAACCCTTACGGCGTGCCTGAGAACGACAAAGTCGAGCCAGCCGCAGCGCCGCGGCCTTCCTGTGGTTGCCCCAAACTCGGCGCCCTTTGCCCTAAGGTCTTCGCCCGTCTCGTCTTTGAGCTCCGAAGGGAACGGACCTTCCCCTACGCGTGTAGTGTAGGCCTTTGCAATGCCCAGCACCTCGTCTATGCACTTAGGGCCTACGCCAAGCCCTGTCATCGCCCCGCCCGCGGTGGAGTTCGACGACGTTACATATGGATACGTACCGTGGTCAATGTCGAGCAGTGTCCCCTGTGCGCCTTCAAACAAGATGTTTTTACCATTTTTAATCGCCGCGTTTATCGTTATGTCAGTGTCGTCAACGTATGGGGCGAGTTGTTCGCCAAATGAAATATAGGCATTATAAATATCAGAGGCAACTAATCTTTTAATTTCCAGGTTTTGTGGATGAGTACGTTTTAAGTCTTCAATGTTTGCTTCGAGTTTTTCCTTAAATTGCTCAGGCCAGAATAAATCATGCATCCTGATACCTGAGCGCGACGCCTTGTCGGTATAACACGGGCCTATGCCGCGGCCGGTTGTTCCGATCTTCTTGCTTCCCTTTTCATTTTCCTTCCAGCCGTCAAGGATCTCATGGTAGTACATTATCAGGTGTGCGTTTTTACTCACCTTCAGATTCTCCGATACCACAACGCCTCTGGCCTTCAGCTCCTTGATTTCCGTAATCAGCGCCTGAGGATTGACAACCACACCGTTGCCGATAATACACATCTTGTCTTTATGCAGAATGCCTGACGGTATCAGGTGGAGGATAAACTTCTCATCCCCTATGACCACCGTATGCCCGGCATTGTGCCCGCCCTGATAGCGCGCCACAACATCTGATTTCTCCGTCAGGCAGTCCACAATCTTGCCCTTGCCCTCGTCGCCCCACTGCGCGCCCACTATTATGACATTGCCCATCGCTCCTCCGTGAAGATTTATCCGTTCATCGTTATTTTCTTTACTTCCAGTATATTGGGCAGTGTTCTTATCTTATCAAGAATATCCTGACCAATTGTTCCATCTACACTGACCACAGATACGGCCATACCGCCCTTGGTTTCCCTTCCGAAGTGCATCCTAGCGATGTTTATCCCGCTTTGCCCGAAGATGGCGCCTATGCTGCCTATGACGCCAGGCCTGTCGTTGTTGTTGATGTACAACATCGTCCCTTCGGGGATTACTTCGATTATGTAATTATCTATCCTTATTATCCTCGGGTCCTTTTTGCTGAACAGCGTGCCGGAGACACTAAAACTCTTCTTCGCGGACTTTATTGCAAGGTCAATCCTCGTGTTATAGTCGCCCGCGTCGGCATTTTTCGTAACCTTGACGATTATTCCACGCTCTTTTGCTATGTGCGTGGCATTTACAAAGTTCACATTGTGTTCAAGCACCCGGGTCAAAAATCCCTTTACCGCGGCTATCTGAACGGGTTCGCTCATTATCTCGGCCGCCTCTCCCCTGAGTTCTATGTTTATCTCCTTCACCTCTTCATCGGTGAAAAATGAGGCAAAACATCCCATCTTCTCAGCTAAATCTATATACGGTCTGAGGGTATTGACCTGGTCTGCCGGTATGGATGGGAAATTAACCGCGTGGCGTATAGTGCCGTTTACCAGATAATCCGCTATCTGCTCAGCTACCGCCAGTGCCACGTTTTCCTGTGCCTCATGGGTCGATGCTCCAAGGTGCGGGGTGCAGATAACCTCGTCAAGTGTCAACAGGGGGGAATTCTCAGGCGGTTCCTTCTCAAATACATCGAGAGCGGCGCCCGCTATCTTCCCGGACTTTATCGCATCATAGAGCGCGCCTTCGTCAACTATCCCGCCTCGCGCGCAGTTGATTATCCTTACGCCGTCTTTCATTTTGGCGATTGAGTCCTTATTTACAATATTTCTTGTCTCGTTTGTAAGGGGCGTGTGTACCGTTATTATATCGGCACCGGCGAATAGCTCATCTAACGTGACCTTTTTTATGCCAAGATTACCTGCCAGTTCCTCATTTAAAAACGGGTCATAGCATACGGCCTTCATTCCCAGGCCAAGTGCCCTCTTTGCCACCTGCGTGCCGATGTTTCCAAGCCCCACGATACCCAGGGTCTTGTCAAACAGCTCAACGCCCATGAATTTCTTCTTCTCCCACTTGCCGGACTTCATCGACTGAGTGGCCTGGGGGATTTTGCGCACCAGGGATACGATAAGGGCAATCGTATGCTCGGCCGTGGTAATTGTGTTGCCCCCGGGTGTGTTCATTACGACAATTCCCTTGCTGGTGGCAGCGGCCTTGTCAACATTGTCAAGCCCGGACCCTGCCCTGCCGATTACCCTTAAATTCTTTGCGCAGTCTATTACGTCAGCTGTCAGCTTGGTGGCGCTTCTTATTACTATGCCGTCGTACTGCCCGATACACGCCTTTAGCTCGTCCGGCGTCATACCGGTTTTTACGTCAACATCCAACGATGCGTTTTTCAGTATCTCTACTCCTTTGTCCGAGATATTATCGCTTACAAGTACCTTCATCAGGCAATACCCCCAGAATTCGTTTTTTTATAACAGGATTTCTTCACAGACCGCGACCCCCCTGCCAAGTGTCACAGCCGCCCCAAGCGTCTTCAGGGTCATCTCGATGGCTGAGATGGCCGTGATTATGTCAAATCTGTCTGAATAGCCCAAATGGGCGATGCGGAAGATCTTCCCCTTGGCCTGGTCCTGCCCTCCGGCGGCGGTAATGCCGTATCTTTCCCTGAGGACCTTATATATCTTCTGGCCGTCTACGCCTTCCGGGGCCTCGATGGCCGTTACGGCATTGCTCGGCATCTCCTTTGCGTATAACCCCATTCCGATGGCCTTAACCGCCTCGCGCGTTGCATGGGCCAAAAGGGCATGGCGCTTAAAGACATTTTCAAGCCCTTCCTTCTCAATTATCTTTATAGACTCGTTGAGGCCGATTATCAGCGTTACCGCAGAGGTAAAGTTGGTCTGGTTTTCTTTTTGCTTTTGCCGCTCGACCTTCAGATTGAAATAAAACTTCTCGATTTTGGATGTCTCGGCCATCTTCCACGCCTTTTCAGACACGCTTATAAAGGCCAGACCCGGCGGGAGCATCAGCCCCTTCTGAGAGCCGCCGATCATAATGTCGATACCCCACGCGTCTGTCTTCAGGTCATGGGCGACGAGGGAACTTATCGCATCTACGACCAGAAGCATATCTTCGTGTTTATTGACTATTCCGGCTATGGCCTCGATATCGTGGTTTACGCCGGTTGAGGTCTCAGTCGCCTGGACAAAGACGCCCTTAATGCCGGATTCCTTTTTGAGAACCTCTTCAAGACGGGTAGGGTTGAGCGTATAACCCCAGTCAACCTTTATTTCGATAATCTCAAGCCCAAATGCCTTGCAGATTTTAATCCAGCGCTCACCGAACTTGCCGCCGTTGACTATGACTGCCTTATCGCCGTGATTAAAAAAATTCGTAACCGCGGCGACCATCCCCCCCGTGCCGGTTGAGCACAGAATGAGGACATCGTTGGTGGTTTGATAGAGATGTTTCAGACCTGTCCTTGCGGCGTCAAATATCGGAATGAAATCCGGTGCGCGATGATGTATCATCGGCATAGACATTGCGGCAAGGGCCTCGGGCGGCACCGGTGTAGGCCCCGGCGCGAGTAAATACTTTTTTAACATGTCAGACCTCCTTTCATGTGAGACTTCCAAGTATGTTACCGAAGAGCTGTCCAGCCAGAGGCCCTGCGGTCAGATAACCCGTCGGCCAGACAACCCATTTCCGGTTAGTTGAAAAAACAATTCTTTACATACAAATTAATTTTATGGTTTACAACACATCATCGCGACTATTATAATAAAAAATATGATAAATAATACAGCCGTCTGTAATAAAATAATTAACGCGGCCTTCAGCCGGGGATATTGCCGGTTTTCAAAGGGCATCATAACGCGTTTATGGCGGCGGAAGAGTGGCAGCTGCGTGTTTAGCGCAGCGAGATGTTTAATAATATAAGGGAGGTGAAAGAGTAAATGACAAATTTATTGCGTATTTTTGTTTTCAGCGTCTTTGTCATAGGCGGGCATATCTTAATAAATCCTTATGGATACACGTTTGAAGGCCCTGCCGTTGGGGCAATGGCCGGCGTTCTGGTGTTAGGGTCGGAGTTTTTCTTCAGAAGGCTCCGCATGGGTAAGATAATAGGTGGGCTTATAGGGCTTTTTATAGGGATAACAATAGCTAAACTTATAACATATCCACTTAGGTCGCTGATAAGTGACAACAAGCTCATAACAACCGCCATAGATGCGGTCTCATCCTATGTTGGTCTGCTGATTGGTTTTGCAAGGGGTGACAATCTTTCGATAGCAGGCACGGTGAGGCTTTTCAGGGGGCAGGGGGTCGAGGAAAATCTGAAAATCCTCGATACCAGCGCCATAATCGACGGCAGGATTGCCGATGTCTGTGACACAGGCTTTCTGGACGGCGTGTTTATAGTGCCGCAGTTCATTCTTCAGGAACTTCAGCACATAGCCGACTCCGCCGATTCCATGAAAAGAAGCCGTGGACGGCGCGGCCTTGACGTACTTCACAGGGTACAAAAACTATCGGGCATCACAGTAAGGATAATTGACGAGGATTTCCCTAAGATAAAAGAAGTGGACTCCAAGCTCGTTGCCCTCGGCAGGCTGATGAATGCCAAAATAGTGACGAACGATTTCAATCTGAACAAGGTTGCCCAGCTGCACGAAGTCCCGGTGCTGAATATTAACGAGCTGGCCAATGCCCTTAAACCGGTAGTGCTTCCCGGTGAGTTGATGAAGGTATTTATAATTAAGGAAGGCAAGGAATCCAATCAGGGGGTTGCATACACGGATGACGGAACTATGGTCGTAGTGGAAAGTGCTCGCAAACTCATCGGCAAAAACGTCGATGTCATAGTAACCAGTGTCTTACAGACAACGGCGGGGAGAATGATATTCTCCAAGCCCAACGTAGAATAATATGCTTTTTACTACGGCGATAGTACCCGCGGGAGGGTCTGGCAGCAGATTTGGCTCCATCACAAATAAGGTCTTCCACCCCATTGGTGGAAGACCCATTCTCATAAGGGTTCTTGAGTTACTGGATACGTCCTGGAGCATAGACGAGGTAATCGTCGTCCTCAGAGACAGCGATAAGGCGGCAGGCAAGTCGCTCATCGAAAAAGGCGGTATCAGCAAGGTAAAGAAGATTGCCCGCGGCGGCCTGACACGCCAGCAATCTGTCCACAATGCCCTCAAACTGATAGACAACAAGGCATCGGTGGTACTTATCCATGACGCCGCGCGGCCTTTTTTATCTCAGGAGCTGATTATTTCCTCCCTCGAGGCGTTAGACGGCTGCGATGGCGTAGTCTCTGGCTTAACTTTGAAAGACACAATAAAAGAGGTAAGGGACGGCTTCGCTGTTAAGACATTGGACAGGGATGTGCTTGTTGCCGTTGCCACGCCTCAGGTGTTTCACTATGGAACAATCTTCGACGCCTATGAAAGGGCTGCCGCCGACGGGCTGAATTTCACCGACGACACGTCAGCCGTGGAACACTATGGCGGCAGGATAAAGATAATCCCCGGCGAATATAACAATATTAAGATAACAACACAGGAAGACATAATCTTTGCAGATCATTTGCTGGCGCTCGCGTCTAAATCACTCGCAGCAAAACGGCGGCGATGAGGACAGGCATAGGCTACGATTCTCATCGCCTGACAGAGGGCAGGCACCTTATAATAGGCGGCGTGGAAATTCCCTTTGACGGGATGGGGCTTGCCGGGCATTCCGACGCCGATGTGCTTGTCCACAGCATTATAGACGCATTGCTTGGGGCGGCGGGGCTTGGTGACATAGGCATGATGTTTCCCGATACTGAGCCGCGCTGGAAAGACGCAGACAGTATTGCCCTCCTGTCAGCCGTTGTTGCCCGTGTTGCGGGGTGCGGCTTTGAGGTAACATGGCTTGATTGTGTCGTGATAGCGGAGAGGCCGCGCCTGAGGCCATATATCGACGCTATGAAAACGGCGATAGCGGCAAGTGGAATAGGCGCCGATCTAATCAACATCAAGGCAAAGACAAACGAACATATGGGTTTTATAGGAAGAGGGGAGGGGATTGCGGCCATTGCCGCGTGTACGATAGGGAAACGGCAGGGCGATGAGTAAGAAGCGCAAAGACAGCCGCCCCAAAATCAAAGGCAGCCCACCCCAGGTTAAAGACAACTACTCCATCGATGACGACAAGTTCATCTTAGGCTTCACGCTGGCCTTTGCGCTTCTTGGTATATTCAATATCAGCCACCACGTGATGTGGCGCGACGAGCTTGAGGCCTGGATGATGGCACGGGACGCCTCAACCCTCGGCGAGTTGTTTAATAATATAAAATATCAGGGACATCCCAGCCTCTGGTTTCTTACTTTATTTGTGTTGGCAAGGATTACTCCAAACCCGTTGATTATGCAGATTTTTCATCTTGCCCTTGCCGTGGGAGTTGTGTATGTTGCCCTGAGATTTGCGCCTTTTACCAAACTTCAGAAATGCCTGTTTATCTTCGGGTACTATCCCTTTTATGAGTACTGCGTAATCAGCCGGAACTATTCTTACGGGCTGTTTTTGCTTCTGATATTCTTAGCCATGTATCGCCCCGGCATTAAAGACAAAAAGTATATCGGCCTTTCCATAATATTGTTTATTCTGTGTCAGAGCAATCCCTATGGGGCGATTATAGCTATAGCCCTGGCACTCCTGCTCGCCTTTGAGTTGGTTGTCATTAGGGACGCTGCCGTCTCTGTTTCCCCTGAGACTAAATGGCAAGTTGGCGCTGCAATGGTGATTTTTCTGTGTGGCCTGTTTCTCTCGGCGATGCAGATGCACCCTCCCGGGGACTCCGTCTGGTATAAGCCCACTTTTTTTTATGACGACAAGGTACTGATGCTGGTCAAATTTCTCGAGGCCATCGCCTTTATCTGGCGCGCATACATACCTATCCCGCCGTTTAACATGCACTTCTGGGGACATAATTTCATTACCTATTTCTTTTTTGACCCGATTGCCGAGGTAAAGGCGACGCTTTACTTATCTATAATTATAGCGTCTTATTCTTTTATGCTGTTTCTGCGGCGAGGCGCGGCATTGTTTTATTATTCTGCCGCCACCTTTGGGATATTGCTGTTTAGTTATGCGATTTATGGCGGGTCGATAAGACACTGGGGGCATTACTTTATCGTGTTCGTCTCGGCCATTTGGCTCTCAAATCTCTCCAACCCATCCACTTCCGGCGCCGTAACAATCGGTAAGACCAGTGTCTTTAATAAAATCAGCCATTTCTTTGAGGCCCAAAAGAGCGCTTTCTTTACGCTTATCCTTGTGATAAACGTAATTGCCGGCGTTACTGCCAACACAATGAACTATCTCTACCCATTTTCGGCAAACAAGGAAACGGCCACGTTTATAAAAACAAATGGATTAGACAAGATGCCTATCATTGGAGATAAGGATTACGCGGCCAGCGGTGTTGCGGGATATTTAAACCGGCCCATATACTACCCTGTAACGGGCAGGCACGCCACCTTTGTCACATGGGACAACAAACGCCAGGATGTAAACCCTTCGACTATACTAAGATATGCGGAGCAGTACTCACAGGAAGAGAAACAAGACATCCTTCTTGTCCTGACTTATCCCCCATCGCAGGGATCGCTTGCCATGTACCACAATGTCAGATTCGTTGAAATGTTTACCAATAGCGTGCTTCACGAAGAGATGTTCATTCTGTATATAATGAAATACGAGCCTCACCGATAGTTGACGCCGATGAGAATACTTCAGCTTATTTATGAGAGTTACGGCAGTCCGTTTGGATTTGGCGGGGCGGGCGTGCGTGCCTGTGAGATTTATAACAGGCTCAAAGACAGGCACGATATCACCCTTTTGTGTATGGCATATCCGGGGGCAAGGGACGGCCTTATCGAAGGCTTAACTCACAAATTCGCCGGTACCGGAAGCAAAAGCCTGACCAAAAGCGTCCTGTCATATACTGTACAATCCTCGCTGTTCGTAAAGAAACATGGGGGGGAATACGATGTGATAGTTGAGAATTTCCTGCCTTCAACGCCTTTTTTCTCAAAACTCCTGACGAAAACCCCGGTAGTCCTGCAAGTTCAGGGTATAATGGAGCATCACTCGATAAAGAAATTCAACCCGCTGTATTCCATTCCCATGTATGCGGTGGAGAGTTTTTATCCAGCCTTATATGACACGCTGATGTTCGTCTCAGATGTGACCAGAGATAAGGTAATGTCGCGGCGCGGCATGAAAGGCTGTACTCATACGGTAATTCCAAACGGTATAGACGCCCGGCTGCTCTACATCACCCCTGACGCCTCCCGTTCTGAAAACAAGTACATCCTGTTTTTCAGCAGAATAGATATCTACACAAAAGGGCTTGATCTGTTAGTTGCGGCATTCAGAGAGATAAACAGGCATTTCCCCAATATGAAGCTCATCCTCGCCGGATATGAATTCGACAAGGCCGATGCCCTAATAGCAAGTGTCCCCTCAGCGGTGGCAGAAAAAATAGAATATGCCGGATTTGTAACCGGCCCTGCGAAGAAATCCCTGCTTGGCAATGCCATGATATTTGTCCTGCCGTCGCGGCACGAGTCCTCGCCGGTGAGCATATTAGAGGCCGCCGCGTGCGCGGTGCCGGTAGTAACGAGCGACATTGGGGAGCTTTCTTTTGTTGCGCGAAATCACATCGGGCTGTCTTTTAAAAGTGGTAACAGAGCTGACCTTGCCGCGGTCCTGTTAAAACTTATAAGAGACGCCGCCACGCGCGTGAGCCTTGGCGAAAACGGGAGAGACTACGCAAGGGGTTTTCTATGGGACGAGATTGCCGTTAGTTTTGAGAAGCAACTGTTAAGTGTAGCAGGCAATCAAATGTCTGGACATGAGAACGCATTAAAGAAGCAGGGGGAAGTTCCTACCGTCAAGTTGACTAATGATGAGATATTAAAGAGTTTTAAAGACAAAGCCGCTCCTTTCAGAAATGTTAAGCTTACGCCGCAGAGTTGGAAGGCTGAGTTTGGAGAAAACCAAGTTGTCGATACACCTGTTGGCGACGTGAAAATTGGTAATAACCAGTATCTAAAACTAAAGGGTAAAAACAGAGAACAATATTTTGGATTGATTAAGCCTACCTTGTCTGACCCTTTATATGTGGTTGAAGTTAGAGACCACAAAGAGGGGGCAGAAAGGGATTCAAAGCGGATTTATATAAAGCCATTCGTTGATAAAAACAAAAATACGTACTTCACATCAATCACTGTTCAAAAAAATGGGAAAGAAATATCAATAAGTAGTCATCCTAAAGAGTCGGCACCTCTGATTAAGATAATCAAGGAAGGCAGAATCAAGGAAGGCAGGGTGTTATATTCTACGGCTGCCCGTGAAATCTACACTGCTGCCTCAATGCTTCACGAACACCCCGCCGAAGCAGGCAGACTTCTTGATACTTCTACTCTACCACAAACCACCGAACCTGTCAAGGGAAAAAATGAACCAGAAGAGGACGCCTTTCTCAAAACCGCCCGAATGATAAATCATTCAGGACAATAGGCAATCGCAGGGGGATTAATGAGCAATCCTTTAAGGTCTTCTTCCGAAACAAATAAACTCATTAATTAGTGCATAAAAAATGCTTTCATAACGAGAGAGATAACACCGGCAAGCATTATTCCCATCATCCACTTGACAAGAGTTAATTCGCCTTCTATCCTGGTCATGCGCTCACTTAGTTTGGATTCTACTTTTAGTAAATCTTCTTTAGTTGCCATAGTTGCCATTTCCTGACGGATAGCCTTTATGTCGGCTTTAGTTGCCATTTCCTGACGAATAGCGTTTATGTCGGCTTTAGTTGCCATTTCCTGACGAATAGCGTTTATGTCGGCTTTGATTATGAAGTCATTATTCAAGCCAACTTCGCTGATAACGGCAATTAAATCATCAACGCCGTCGTCGCCCAGCTTCTCTCGTAATGTCTTAGGTACCGCTATTACGCTCATATCCTTATTATAACCCATGGCCTGATACTTGTCAACCATCTCCCGCTGAACGGAATTCGTACAGCATCCCGCCCCGTCCGAAATATTTTTTTGAGGTATTGTTATAAACTATAGAGAAAGCCGTAATATGGTCGCATCCTTCGACAGGCTCAGGATGATTCTAATGGTCGCATCCTGAGCTTGTCGAAGGATTAGTGTCAATTCTCCAGTTCTTTTACATCGATAAACGGCATATTTTGAGAAGTAACCTTTGGCAGGATACCGTTCCACTTGTCTATGGCCTTGATTGTCGCCTCAATCCTGCGAAGTTTAATCAGGTCAGGCGAAATGTTTTCTTTCTGAAGTCTTAGGGCCTCGGCCTCGGCCCTTGCCTGAGTGATTTTCTGTTCGGCCTCAATCTTAATCCTGTCTAAATCCCTCGAGGCCTTAAGCGCCAGCTGCTCGGCGGTTTGTTTTGATTCAATGGCCTCCATGAAGAGTTTGGAAAAGGAGAAATTCATTATAGAAAACTCATCCACCACGATTTGATGTTTAATCAGGCGTTCGGCCAGGCCGCTCCTCATCTCTTCGCTAACTATCGGCCTCTTTGTTATCAATTCCTCGGCAGTATATCTGGCCGTTGTCGCCTTTACTATTTCCTGAACCGCAGGGTCGATAATTCTTTCTTTATAGCTTGTGCCGATGGATTGATAGATAAGGTTTGCCTTATCGGGAAGGATATGGTAGTTGATAGCGATTACAGAGGAAACCTCCTGCAAATCCTTCGACGAGGCCTCGGCGTTTGTCTGGGACTTATGGACGCGGACGTCCATCTTGGCAACCGTTTGCACAATGGGAATAAGTATATGAAGCCCCTCGCTAAGCACAATAGGCTGCACCGCCCCAAAGTTAAGCACTACGCCCCTCTCTCCGGCCCCTATAGTAACAAATGGATTAATAATAAGCAGCACCATCACTACCGCGATTGCAATTGTAACGAACACATAGGACTTCTTTGAAATGAACCCCGGTACTTTAGGCTCAAATCCGTCAAAAATTCCTCCTGGCATATAACCTCCCTCATAGTTTACTTAGGCAAAGCATACTTAAAATCGCTAAAATGCAGTACGTACATGGCCTCCCACATAATGATTTTAGTAAGCCTCCCTTTATTGTACACGAATACTCAATAAAAATGTTTATTAAAATAAAGCGGCAGGGCTTTTTGCTTTGCTGTGACACAGGCGATATTTTTACTTGACAATACGTATGATTTTGATGTAAAGTCCACAATGGCTGACGGCAAGTTTGAAGTGATGCTTTTGGACGATGAACCGATTGTCGGCAAGCGGCTGAGGCCTGCCCTGCTGAAATTAGGGTGTGAGGTAGAGGTCTTCGAAAGCCCCCAAAAGGCGATAAAGCGGGTAAATGAAAAGGAATTCGATGTAGTGGTAACAGACATTCGGATGGACGAGATAGACGGTATAGAGGTGTTGGAGCATGTAATGAATAAATCAAAGCGAACTAAGGTAATCATGATAACCGGTTATGCCATGATGGAGCTTGCCCGGCAGGCCATGGAAAAAGGCGCCTTTGATTTCATTGCAAAGCCATTCAAGCCGGAAGACTTACGGATGGTAATCGTAAAGGCAGCAGAGGCGCTGGGCGTAAAATTATCCCTCTCTCATGACCCGCACTAGTTCATAGGGCATCAATGACAGACTCTCCTAACGGCGGAACCTTCTGATGATTAATGATTTGGCGGGAGCTAAAGCCGGTGTTTGACAATTGCCTCGATAAATGGTATAGATGTGCACTCAAGCGGCTTAAGCGCCTTCTCGATGACGCGGTGGAAAGACAAAGCGTCCGCGAAACCTCCGGGGAAAATGAATTTAAAGACGAGACCGCCATTAAACCAAAGAGGGTACTACGATTTACAATTAAGGCACATGTCTATATTGGTTTTATCTTTGCATTCATAATAGCCTTTTCCATAGGCATAGCCCTTGTTGCCACACTGCTTCTGATGGACAGGAGTTTAGAAATCGTAGAGGTCTCAAATAAATACGTCTATCACACCTTTGAGTCGCGCGACTTCGAGAAGGAATTCCTTCTGCATGGTACCGGCTTAAAGGAGGCCATTCAAAACATAAGGGCGTTGAAGGACTTGTTCTTAGAGCACTACGGCGAAATAAAAAAGATAGTGGGAAGCAATGACCTGCTGGCGAAGATCGATAAATACGGCAAGCTGCTTGAAACCCTCGATGACCTTCAGGCCGAAACAGCTCCTTCACCTGAATTATCTGCCAGACGGGAAAAGACCAGAAGAGAGCTTCAGACGCTTGGAGATGAAATGATAACCGTGGCGAAGGACCTGATGCAAAAGGAGCGGGATTCCCTCGATAAAACAATGCTTTTATTCAGGGTGGTTCACATATACGCGATGGTGTTTTTAATTGTGTTTATCGCCTTTATTTTGCATCTGTTGGGTTTCAGGGTATTAAGGACACTGAACCGGTTTACGGTATATATGAGCCAGATATCGTCGGGGCGGCAGTCAAATTTTCAGTCAGCCCGGTTATACAGGGACGAATTCTCGGATTTGTCCGCCACGCTTGACCAGCTGGTCAGGGAATATGACAGACAGCAGACGATAATTTCACAATCCCACAAGCTGCGCGCGGTGGGTACGCTGACCGCCGGTATAGCTCACGAGCTTAATAATCCGATTAATAACATGACGCTGACAGCGCACATGCTTCTCGAGGATTACCACGAACTGCCGGACGAAGAGCGCCTCGATATGGTAAAGGACCTGATTGACGAGGCGGGGAGGGCGCGTCTTATCGTGCGCAACCTGCTTGATTTCGCACGCGAGAGCGAGAGCATAATGGAGCCAATTGCTATTGGGGATGTGCTTGAGGAGACATTAAAGATATCGGGAAGTCAGGTAAAGCTTGCTGGTGTGAACATCGAGCTGAAAATAGCGCAGAATCTCCCGCGCATACACGGTGACAGGCATCAGCTTCAGCAGGTGTTTCTGAATCTGCTCTTAAATGCCCTCGACGTAACAATCAAAGGCGGACATTTAAAAATAGAAGCGGGCATGGCCGATGAAGACAACTTCGTTGCCGTGAAGATAACCGACTTTGGGCAGGGAATCCCTGACCATATACTTCATCACATCTTCGACCCTTTTTTCACGACGAAGACGAAGGGAAAGGGCACGGGGCTTGGCCTTTCTGTATCTCAGGGAATAATCGCAAAGCACGGCGGGCATATCACCGTAAGCACCAAACAAAAGCGCGGCACGACATTCACTGTAAAACTCCCCATTACCACTATACCGGCAGACCTGAGCCAGTATTCCGACACACAGTCCCTGCTTAACAGCCAATAACGGCTAACGCCCTGCCCTGATGCCGGCACCGTGTATGAAATATGCCATGAATTCAGGCATAATCCCAAAACGC
>JADFYO010000031.1 GCA_015233015.1 Nitrospirota bacterium
ATATAGCCGAGAAATCAGGTATCGAAATCATATTTAAGAGTAATATAAAGGAAGCCGATATCAGGGATTCGCTTATCGTTGACGCCATGTTTGGAACGGGCTTAAACAAACCGGTAAAAGACCCGATGACACCGCTCCATATTCACCGGCAGCCCCCCTAACGCCGTCATCCCTGATTTACTTTCATCTTTGCCGTATTCATATTTTAGCGTCCCTTGTGCCATAATAGTTCACCTCGTTGGTGCTAGTTTTTTTGTTTCGCAACTTATTCTGACATCCCGTGTTCACGGGTTACAACTAGGTTTCCTTCTTTTTTTGATGGTGAATCAAGGTATACCTGTGTCGTACTAAAGTAGAAATGCCACATCCGGTTAGTAAAAAAGACATATCGCCATCTTTTTTATAGCGTGAGTTCTTAACCTTTCAATATCATCCGGTTGGTCTTTGAGCGGGTCTCACCAATCGGTGTTACCCTTACCGCTGGTTTGTCATGTACCGGGCATTTGTTTTCGCATATGCCGCACCCGACACAGAGCTGTGTATCCACTATTGGGCGCTTGAATTTTCTGACAGTCCCGTCTCTTAATATCAGTTCCTCCTCTTTAAACCATATCGCCTTTGGAGATGTCGGGCATACCTCCTCACATACGATACAGTCAATGTTCATCGACCAGGGAAGGCATCTGCCGTGGTCATAAAACGCCGTCCCTATCTTAGTAGGTTTTATGTCAGGCTTCTTTCCAATCTTTTTTTCAACCGTAAGCGGCATAATTGCCCCCGTTGGGCAGACATGTCCGCATAGGACACAGTTGTACTCGCAGTAGCCTATCTTATTGTGCAGTACCGGAGTCCACAGCCCCTCGAGGCCGCCCTCTAAGAGCGCCGGCTGAATGACGTTTGTCGGGCATACCCTCATGCACTGCCCACACTTTATGCAGCGCCGCAGGAAATCCTCCTCTTCGATTGAGCCGGGCGGGCGGATAAGGCCGCTTAAAGGCAGGTTCTTTCCATTAACCGCGCTCCTCATCATGGGAAACAGCACCGCCGCTCCAATGACCGTCTCGATTATCCTCCTGCGGCTCACGTCCACCGGCCGGTGAACGGAGCTTGCCTCCTTTGACAGGCCATAGTGAATTGCCCCCTCCGGGCACTGCTCTACGCAGGTCATACACAGGTGGCATTCGCTGTACCGGAGCTGCCCGTGCGGTTCACATCCACCGTGGCAATACCTCAGACACCGCTGGCAGTCTGTGCATTTATCGACATCGCGGCGAATTCTCAGCACCGACGCCATAGACAATAACCCCATAAACGCCCCCAATGGGCAAAGCACACGGCACCAAAACCGAGTTATGAACCTGTTCGCCGCAAGTATCACTAAGAATATAACCGAAACCAGCACCCCGCCAATAAATAACGGCTGTTTGATATATATCCCTCCCGATATGTAATTGGCCGCCGGCAATATTCCAATTGTAAAGGAGCGCGTCAGAAGGGCAATTGGGTCAAATAGTCCAATTTGCAAGGCGCCGAATATGGCCAATACGCCTAGTGCCGCGAGTATGTAGTATTTTATG
Source organism: Nitrospirota bacterium (assembly GCA_015233015.1). GTDB lineage: Bacteria > Nitrospirota > Thermodesulfovibrionia > Thermodesulfovibrionales > Magnetobacteriaceae > Magnetominusculus. The sequence continues at coordinate 1,578 of JADFYO010000031.1, forward strand.
CGGTACACGTCTCGGTAAGCATTAGTTCTGTAATCGTCCACGGCGCGGCGCTTGTTGAACAGGTGGCTAATCCACTGGTTTAATATGCCAAAAGGACACACCCAGGAGCAGAAGAACCGTCCAAAAAATATCGTCGGAATGATTATCAAAAGAGAAAGTGCCAGTCCTTTATAGACGGTAAAACTCGTAAAAAATGCCGCGGCGGCTACGAGCGGGTCAAGCTCTAAAAAGAGCGGCGTCTCATATCCCTTCAAATGCCGGAAGTCTGTTATATAAAGCAACGCCAGAAATAGGGCGAAGAAAAAGACAGAATACACCCGCCTCACGTTTAAAAGCGTTATGAGTTTTTTCCCTGGTTTCATACGGTGAACTCCTCAGAGGCGAGGGATTTCCAGTCAGACGTGCCGACGCCGCGCTGCTCTGCGATTTGAATATAGGGCACATCGGCCGCCTTTAAATCGAAAAAAGAGAGGCAGTATGTATCGATAGCGACCTCGTCAGTGCCTGCGATTATTGTATCTCCAATAGCGGTGTCTGAGATGCTGCCGCCGGTCGGGCCGTTTGTCTTTAGAATGCGTGTGGCGTCCATTATGGTCAGCGTGGGTCTTATCGCTGTTGCGAGGTCTGCGATAGAGGTGTTTATGTCCTGATGGAGGCGGTTTCTCTGCCCGCCAAGCGTGCCGTACCAGTTTTTCATGGAAAGGGTACACTTACTGAGGGAATGATGTTTCGCGATGGGTATGTTTATCACTTTATCGACCTGATGAAAGAATGCCGACACCGGCCATATCTTCAGCATTTCGCCCTTTAAGTCGGTATCGAGAAAATCGCTGCCGGTAGTGAATTTCACCTTACCTCCGGCCTTTAAGACGGCCGATTCTATCCCTGAGCGCGCGAAACTCCTGTAGGGGTCGTTTATCGATACATCGGTAACCCAGACAGAGGCCGCCTTTGCCTCGACGCAGAGCCGGACGACGGCGGCAACCACATCGGGATTTGTGTTTGCGGCAAGTTCGGGCTGCCTGTCCCAGCCAACGTTGGGTTTTATGAGGACCTTATCTGCCGGTTTGATGAATTGGCCTATGCCGCCGAGTTTATCGATGGCAGCCCGGACCATTTTCTCTGCGTCTTTGCCGTGGACGACGGCAAGTTTGGGCAGGGCGGCCGATGTGTCTGAGACGCGATAATTCTTGAACGTATATATCTTACCTGTACTGCGCTTTACTGGTTCGCTCGAGTGAAAGACCAGGGCAGCAGTGCCGCAGACCGCAGAGGCAGCCGCCGCCGTAGAGAGTTTTATCAGGAACTCCCTGCGGCTGAGCTTACGCGCCTTATCATTCAGCTTTGACGGCATACGGGTTCACTGGCGTGCTTATCTATTTTGCGGGACGCCCTGCGTGTTATCTTTTGTTTGAAAGGAAAACCGCACGACGCGCTGTTTTTCGCCGCGCCGTTCAAACACGAAAAATACGTCATGGAGGGCTGCCTTATTTATGTTTAATGTGCCTGCGTAACCACCGGGGATCCTATAAAGCGGCAAGTTTATTCTTGGCATAGTGCCTGACACTCCATAGGTTGCCCCGATGTCGGTAATGCCGGTCACCTCTCTGTTTGATGAGTCATTCAGCTCGAACAATACCTTGTTAGTGCCCACAGCGGGCAGCGTGTCAGCAACCACGGTCATCGTCACCAGATAGCCGTCGATATAGCCGATCATCACCAGATTTGCGGCTGAGGACGGCGGCACAAATGCAATAATAAGCAGTGCGCTCAGGCAAATCATAATGCCTGCTGTCATGCGGCTGTGCCGGCTGATGCCGTTGTCTTTCATCATTACATAAGTCTAACATTTTTCTTTGAAATAAGTCAGGCCCCCGATGTGCCTCCCGATTCGGCGCGGTTGACTGATGGAGTGTGAAATCTGTTATAATCAATCAAAAAACAGAGGAGGCATCTATGGCGTCAGTATTGGTAATCTTAGCAGATGGATTTGAGGAAATAGAGGCAGTTGCCGTGATAGACGTTCTCAGAAGGGCTGAGATAAAGGTCGTTGCCGCCGGAGTTAAAGACGGCCCGATTACAAGCGCAAGGGGACTAAGGGTAATACCTGACGCGGCACTTGACACAGTGAGGGCGCTGGATTTTGATATGCTGGTGCTGCCGGGCGGTATGCCCGGGACAGAAAATCTTGCAAAGGATGAACTGGTAAAGAAGATGGTTCTTGAAATGTCAGAAGGCGGCAAGTATTTGGCGGCTATATGCGCCGCGCCCTATGTGCTTTCCGAGGCCGGCATTCTTTCAGATAAAAAGGCAACAAGCCATCCAAGTTTTCAGCAAAAAATCAGGGCTGCCTGTGTTTCGGCTTCGGAACGCGTAGTAGTTGACCATAAGATCATAACTAGCCAGGGTGCCGGAACTGCCGTTGAATTTGCCCTGCAGCTCGTTGAAACCCTGGTTGGCAGGGAAAAGGCCGGAGCAATTAGTGTTGCGATGGTCTGCGCCAACGCCGGGGTCGAATATAAAAAGGTCTAAAAGAGACTCATAGAGACAACCCTGTTGCGGCCTTCACGTTTGGCGGTGTAGAGAGCGTCGTCGGCTTTTTTGAGGAGATGTTCACAGGTATTCGTTATTTCGCACAATTCGGATACGCCGAGGCTAATCGTAACTTTTGCAGATGTCGTGGTGGTGGTTGCAGAGGCATCTATGGTTGTAAAATTATTATCCTGAGTTTCGACATTTTTTCTGATACGCTCGGCAACCATCATAGCGCTGCTTATTGTGGTCTCAGGAAGGATACAGCAGAACTCCTCTCCACCGTATCGCGCCAGCATATCGTTGACCCTGAGCATTTCTATTGCTGTGGAGGATATCTTTTTCAGGACAAAATCCCCATACTGGTGGCCGTAGGTATCGTTTATTGACTTAAAATGGTCTATATCGAACATTATCAGGCTTAACGGATGGCAATATCTCTTGTGGCGGTCAAATTCATCCTTAAGGCGGGATTCAAAATAGCGCCGGTTATATACGCCGGTAAGGCCGTCTTTGATGTTAATTTCGCGTATTTTCCTATCATAAGCGGCTATTTCTGTCACATCCTGAATGACAATGAAGGCGTGGCTTATGGCATTATCCCTTTCTCTTATAGGTCCCATTGTAACGCTTTGCTGCATGGACTGAAAACAGGAGACGTTTTTGGGGAATTTAAACAAATATTTGTGGAGTTTTTGCGACATGAACACAAAATTGCCGAATTTAAAAACAGACTTGATGCTGCGGTCAAAATACTTTGTATAAACATCGGGGAAAAAATCTCTAAGCTGCGATCCTACGATATCCCCACAGTCAATGCCGCTGTGTTTGGTCATCCAGCGGTTCCAGTAACAAACCCGCAAATCTTTGTCCAGTATAACGAGACCGGCATTTATGACATCAAAAACCTGTCTGTAGATCACTCGTACTGTTTCCAGAAAGCGCGCAAGGCATCTTTAAGCGTATGAATCGAATCGAGGTTGTTTAGCAGAAACAGATGTCCGGACAGCTCACGGTCATTTATTCTGAAAACGGTCTTCAGTAAAATTACTCTGCTGGTTTCGCTCTCGAAACGATTTTCAACAAGTGCCTCGACCAATTGCTCTCCAGATATTACCCTCGGCGGAACAAACGTTACCAAATCCTTAAGGAGCTCCGCCAACTTGCTCACACATGCCCCTATCAGAATATTGCCGATTTCTATCAACATCTCGTTATCAAGTTCATCGGACATTTCAGCGTCAACTACCGTGTCCGCATCTTCCCTGAACATAGCAATCAATTCCAGCTCGGCCTCATGTGGAAACGCCAGCAGGGCAACACCCCTGGATTTTCCCCAATAACTTTGCTCCACTATCTTATAGCCCTTCAGGTCTCCTATTTCAGAATTAATGAATTCAGTCAAACTCTCTTCCTTATTAATTTTAATCGAGGGCACACTCAACACAATAAACACGTTTATAACCTCGGCAAGGTCGGCTGAGGCCTGCCCGAATGCAATATTCATTAACTCCTGAAGCGTGTCTACTTCTATTTCGGAAAACGTATAGTCGTTGTTTATTTCCACGGCATCACCCCTATATTCCTTGAATTTTGATCAGAGCCTCTTCGACGGTGGCCTTAACCGGAGGTTTTTTCAGAATCGAAGAGATCCCTAACGCGGTAACCTTTTCTGCTGTCTTTGCCTGAATATCTGCTGTCAGGACAATTATAGCTGCCTTAGGGTCAAATGCCTTTATCAATTCGATTGCCTCGAACCCGTTCATCACAGGCATTGTCAAATCCATAAATGTTACATCGGGGCGGTAATTCTTATAAGCCTCCACCGCCTTTGCCCCATCGCTGGCCTCAAAGAATTCATAGCCCTTGTCCTTTGGGATACACCCTTTGATAAAAAACCGGGCAGATGTTGAATCATCCACTATCAGTATCTTTTTTATTGTAATCATTTCTAATCCCTCTTTTGAAATTCTTTGGCAAATTTTTCTGGCGTATGTTCGAGATTATTAATCTCTAAAACCACCCTTCGTACTCTAAGACCACCTTTTGTGCTGCTCTCTGATGGGAAAATAACATTAACTCATTAATAATGTCAATATGTACTACGATTCTTGCCGTCAATCCTGTGAAAATTATATAATAAAAGGATGGAGGGAATGTCGGATGAATTGCTCTGTTTTTAAACTCAGTGCCGTTACTCTTGTCTTGTTGCTGGTTGTTTTTTTACCTTTACAGTCATTCGGCGAAAATGCGGCAGAGTCGTATTTCAGCCGTGCAACAAAGTATATGGAAAAAGGGGCTTACGACAAGGCCATTGTCAATTTCACCAAGGCATTGAAGATTAACCCAAACTTAGCCGAGGCGTACTACAACCTTGGGCTTATATACGGTAAAGAAAAGCATGACTTTGACAACGCAATCGCCGGCTTTAGCAGGGCGATACAGATTAACCCCGGATATGCGGAGGCGCATAATAACCTGGGACAGGCATACCTGATAGGGAAACACGACTATGACAAGGCAATAGCGGAGTATTCCGAGGCGGTAAAGATTAACCCAAATTATGCCGAGGCATACTATAACAGGGGGGTTGCTTATTATGAAGGTAAACATGACAATGACAAGGCGGTGAACGAGTATTCCGAGGCGATAAAGATTAACCCGAATTTTGCGGCGGCGTACTACAACAGGGGTATTGTGCTGATGAGTATAGGCGACAAGGCAAGTGGATGCCGCGATATTAACCACGCCTGCGAACTGGGGATGTGCCAGTATGCCCAATACGCAAAATCTACGGGTGATTGCAAATAGTTTATTCCTTCCCCAGGAATACCTTCAACTCGTCCAATGAACCGGCTTTCCTGATAAGGTTTTTGAGTGCCTCAAGTTTATCGACGTTATCGACAGCTTTGACCATGCCCATAATCTCAAGCCCGGCTGAACCAAATTTGAGTTCAAGGCCTAACTCTACCGCCTCAATCAATCCTTCATATTTCCCCTTCTCACGCCCCTCAGTTATGCCGCGTTCACGACCCTCGGTTATGCCGCGTTCACGACCCTGCCTGAATCTTACATCCCTTTCTAAATCATATACTAATGCCATTGCCTCAGCCTCCTTAGACACTTCGTCCTGCAAGTCCCTCAACTGTGACAGGACTTCCACCTGCCTTACATATTTGCCCCGGAGTGTTTCCTCCGGCACCAGTTCCTTTAATCGATTTAGTATCTCCCGTACAAATATTTTAACACCTTTCTGCCGATAATTGCACAAGATTGAGATTATCACCTCTTCCGGGATGTCCGAGTATAAAAATTTCTCGCAGTCAATGTCGCGCATATCGATTAGATTATATTTATGGGTCGTTGTCTTTGTTGAAATGCTGTCTTTCATCGTAAGCGGCTCGTTACCGATATAAAACACGTATTGCATAGGCATAATTCCATGGACTTCGGTCAGATAAACCCAGTATCGCAGCTCCCTGTAAACCATTTTTGAATAGTTTGTTGACTGAAACTCGATATGAAGCAGGGAACTGGAACCATCGCCCATCTCAACCAATAAAATAAAATCGGCCTCGCGTTCGTTAGTTATCTGAAGTTTAGTCTCTATCGCCGTGGATTTGACAATATCCAGCCCTATTACCTCTGTTATCAGGGTATCGACGACATCTTTCAGGATTTCTTTTATGATCTTGTCGTAAGGTTTAGACATCGGTGGTATTGTAACATTTGTAGAAGGTTGAAATATATCATTGTGACAGCCCCCGTCAACCACAATCAGAAGGAACTATAGGGTCAGGCATAGACTTCATGTCTATTGATTGAACCTTACTTTGTGGCTCCGCGTCGGCAATGTCGTAGAAAAGATAATCGAAATATCCTTCAAAGTACTTTACAACAAGTTGGTTGTTTGTTTTGAAGCATGCACCAATCTTGTCTCTATGAAATGACCATCCAAAAACAACCTCATTTTGCCTATCGGTAAATTTAAAAATCGTCATTTGAATAAATGGTAGAACAGTATCATCCAGATATCTTATATTGTATCTTGTTTTCATATCTGATGTAAATCTATTTATTCGTTGCTTAACATGATCATCATCTGGAATATGCGACGAAGCAATATCTGTCCAAATACATTCGTTGTTTGATATAACTTGTTCTTTTGCTTCAAGCCATTTTTCATAATAAGTTGCTTGTAGTTTTGTATTATATCGAAACATAGTATTTTTAACCTCACTTGATAGTAAACAGGTATCGGTACAATATTTAAATCCCACACCTGCGTTAGGGAATGTAAATATCTGATCCGTTCTTTGCAACATCGTTGATATTTCTTTTACAGTGTTCAAGATGTTTTCATGTAACTGCCTGGTTTCTTCTTTAAGGCTATTTGAATTTACTAATACTTCAAGTTTAAATGCTAATAAAACTGGATATATGATAAAAAATATTGAACGCATTACATGGTCATTTTTCACAAATAGCTCATCGTAATAACTCCACACACTAGCAAGATAAACAACAATATATGCAAAATACAATAAAGTACCACGAGATAAAGAACAACGCTGCCTCATTGATTTTACCCTCCCAATAATCTTCAAACTCACTGCAACAGCAAACCATACGTCTCGAAGAGACAATAACATTGTAAATGATAGTACACATTATGTCAATAAAAATATTTTAAATAATTATCCATGAGACAATAATGGTATCAATAATTGTATAACTACTTGATTATATAGAATAATAGTACAATATCATATATAATGCTCAATAGTAGGCAGGTAAGTTGTGCTCATGTTACGCACAGGTAACATTAAGTAATAAATAAGGTTACGCAAAAGTAACATCTCTGGAGGTGCAAATATTTGAGAACCAGTAAATACAGGCGTAAATCAAGGAGTTTTGAGTTGTCAGCAGCGTATTTTACGCAAACAGCGGGAAGCCGCGATAGCTCCCAACACTATCCAATCGTCTCCACAGCGGCAAATTTTGGCTCGTGAAGAGGCATCAGAATATCAGCCATATCCCTGACCCTGAGCATTATGTCATAGGCGGCGTAGGGATTTACTACCGTACCCGATGGAATTACCTCCAGACCCATGCCCCTTACCGGAGGCGGCGGGGCAAAATTCTCCATTATACAGCAAAACCCCGTGATTACTGCTTTGCCGTCTTTTGTGTCTATTATAACGCTCATCCCGCCTTCTGTATGCACAGGAGTGTGAAACATACGAATGCCGGGCACTACTTCAATGTCCTTGTCTGTCGTTATTATCTGCCCGTTTTCCTGCACCCCTAAGATGTAATCCTCCATGTAGCGGTAATCGAGGGGATGCGGGTCCAGAATTGTCTGAATCTCTTTCTCGTGGACGTAGATGCGGGCGTTGACGCATTTATCGTCATTTTCGCAGTGGTCATTGTGCAGATGCGTGTGAATAATCGTGTCTATCTCTTCCGGCGAGGTGTCCCACCGTGCAAGACCGTCTTCTAAAGACTTGTAAATCCTGCCGCCAATCGCCTCCTCCCGTGCCTCAGAACGCGCCGGCCTTAACTCACCCGTATCGACTAATATTTTACGCCCGTTGCCTTCTATGTACCAGCTGTATATAGGTATCGTGTAAGGCTGCCCGAAGCCGAACTGATACGTCATCATAGTCTTGTCAAAGAGTTTAGTGCCACAGACAATAGGATGTATCTTATATTGGCTCATTGAACTTTTCACTCCGTATCGTGGGTTAGTTCATATTTAACATTCACTACTACATCGCTTCTTAGGGAATGATATACGCCGCAGTATTTTTCCTGCGACAGGGCAATCGCCCTTTTAACCTTCTTCTCAGTCAGATTCTTGCCGGCAATGTGAAGCATTATGTCGAATTGCTTATAGTACTGCGGGGGTGTTTCCGGCTTGTAACCTTTGATGTCTGCCTTGAAAGATGACAGCTGAACCTTCATCTTCTGTAAGAAAATCACACAATCAGTGGAGAGACATGCCCCAAGGCTGAGCATCAGCGGTTCTGAGGGCTGACATCCCCATTCGACATTTGCGTCTATGTCTATTTCGTATCCCTTTTGGGTCCTCGCCAGGAAAATATAGTCTTTCTCCCAGGTTATTGTCCCGCTAAGCACCGTCGATACCTTGGACTTGTACCCGTCTAATGACCCTTCTAATGTTTGAACTATGTCGTCACTCATTATCATCTTTAACCCTCATATATTTAAAAAATAGCCGCCGCATATGTAGCAGCTCTCTTATCTTAGGAAAAACCGGTTACAAAAGTCAAAGACGCCGACTGAATTGTGCCGAAATCGGGCACCGGTTATGGCCGAACGAGTTGTTTAGCCATCTCTTTAAGCAGACGCAGAACCAGCGGCGGGTCATACTTATAAAGCACATCGAAGTCTGCTGCGCCGATGGGCAGCAGTAAGGTGTTGTCAGTTAGAGTCGTCGCGGTTTCCGTCCTGTTTAATTGCATCAGCATACTGGTTTGTCCAAAGAGCTGCCCCTCGCGAAGTTCTTTTATAACGTGACCATCGCTTCCGGTTAATTGAACCGCCCCGCCGAGGATATAGTACATTTCGCTGCCCGCGTCTCCCGTTTTAAATACGTCGGCGGCGGCGTTATATAATCTGGCGTATTTATAGAGCAGTGCGCTGTGAACCTTGCCGCTGTGGGTTTCAATTAAATACTTCAGCGACACGATGTCTGCTCTGTGCATATTTGCGGTGAACTCTACCCCTATCAGAAGGATAAAAAACGACATATATACCCATAATATTATCAATAAGATTGTCTTAAGAGAGCCGAACGCAACCCCGAAATGGGGATTGGCGACGATATAATTTGCAAACGATGGTTTTACCACAGACCATAAAAGAGCAGTAAGGGCCACACCGGCAAAGATATTCCAAAAACCCGTGCGTACAGGTATCAACACGTAAAAAAAAGCGATAAGGGCAGCTATCGATATCAGCAGATTTGTGCTCAGGCCGATTATCTGATAAATAAACGGTACCTGTTTAAAAAGATAATACATCAACTGGGAGTAAACAATCTCCCCGATTACGAGGGATATGAGAATCAGGAGGAATAAGAACACTACTAAGACATTAATGGCAAGTTCTATAAAAAACGGCCGCCGGTTATCTTCTTTAAAGATATTCGCAAAGACAATCCTCAGAGTTGACATAAGGGGGATGATAGACCAGACACAGGCAACGACACCGACAAAGCCCCATGTCCCATTCAGGCTTGAGAGCGCCTTTACTTCTGTCATTATCGTGCCCTGCTGTTCGTGCAGCAGGATAGAAGTAATCTTCCTGAGACCTTCGGCAGCCCCGGCAGATGACGTAAAATAGTTTACTAAGAATAACATAGCGAGAATCAACATGGGGATTGAGGCAAAAATCCCGTAATAGGCCAAAGCGGCCGAGGACATGAAGTGATTGTTTTTTATAAACGATTTTATGGATTCGACGAAAATGACATACAACCTGGCTGTACTGCTCAAGGCTCTAAAGCTGCCCGAATGCCTGCCGGCGTCATTGCTCAACGCCTTTTACCCCGCCACGCCAATACTCCCTGATAAAGAAACGTCATCATACCCTAATTTATCATACTTTTGACGGCTAAATAAAGTAACTGCCGTGGCGTTATTGGTATTGACAAGGCATAGAGTTGTTCTGCTATGTTTATAGGGCGTATGTGCAAGGGGACGAACTTTATCGGGACATATGTTGCAGCCATTGCCATTGTTGCGACGGCCCTCATGTTTCAGGGCTGTACAAATAAAAGGGATTTCAATAAGGCGAAGTTCAATGGCGATCGTTTTCAGGTAAGCAGTGCAGAGTTTAAAGAGAAAACCCCTGTTTTTTATTCGCATATGGACGGCACGAAGGAGATACATTTCTTTGTAGTCAAGGTAAACGGCCAGATGTATTCCTATTTCGACATATGCAACTCGTGTAAGCAGCACAACCTGGGCTACAGGGCGGAAAAGACATTTCTCCAATGCAGAAACTGTCAGGTAGCCATACCCTACGAAGAGCTGAAGACCGGCCTCGGCGGCTGCTATCCAGTTCCCCTTCATGGAAAAGAAGAAGGCGGCATGTATTCCATTACGCTGTCAGAAGTCCTCAGGGGCAGTCAATATTTCCCGTAATGCATGTGGCTCAACAGCGGAGGATTTCTGGTGCGCTTGACAATTTATGCTGATTTATGGATAAATCAATAAGGCGGCGTGATATTTATCAGAGTTTGTCAGGCAGCGCCAAAGGGATTTTACTATAAATGCGGTTTTAAGGAGGAAGAAATGATAAAGTTTGAAGAGATTACATCGTTTGTGTCGTCGGCTATCGACAAATATTTTGGGCCTAAGACGATATGGCCTGGCATTACCGACGAAGTTCGCAAAACCAGCCTGAAACTTGCAAATACAGTACAATCTGTTTATGACCAATCGCTAAGCGCGATATTAGGGCAATGCGATAAACCCGGCACCGAAGAAAAGAATACACACGAATGCGGCTGCTCAAAAAACAGACAGGAAGCTAAACAGCCTGACGCTTCACCGGCGACATCCAATAAAGCCCCTGAAATCCGCTCAGCAGACCCTGAAATAACCAAAGCGGCAGAACCTAAGACTAAGGAAACAGCTGCATCCTCCGACCCCCAAGCGGCGGCAACAAAACCACCGGCACGCAAACCGCGCGCAAAAAAGGACACTAACGCCGAACCCGCAGGAACTAAACCGGCAAAGACACGAGCAAAAAAGTCTAAGACCTAATCTTTTTTGTCTTCGACGGCCTTGTCTTTGATAGAAATATCCCTAACGAAGTCGGCGCAGCGCATGTCCTTGCCGCTTATAAGGAACTTCTTTTTGCAATCTCCTCTCCACGCGCATACGGTGCATATGGTGCCTGTATCAGCCACAGGCGGCAGCCTTGTTGTGCGTCATTGTGTTTTATCCCTCATCTTATAACCTCTCAAAAAGTATTGACCTGATTTCCTCTTTGCTCAGCCTTACGTGGCTCTCTTTATTTGAAGTTTCGGCGGCAAGCCTGTCCAGATCCTCCAGTTTTATGCCATATGCGCAGAGACGCCGCATTTTTAATTGTTCTGTCCATGAGTAAAGTTTTTCTGTCAGGGCGTCAAGGGCCGGGTCAATTGCCTTTTCGCCGGTTATCAATGAGCCGATTGCCGCATATTTTTCGATTGCGGCTGAACCTGCGGCCCTAAGGGCTGCGATATTGGCCCTGGTTGCCGCCCCTGCCATAGTCCCGCAAATCACCCCGTGGGGTATGTCAAAACGGCCGCCTACCGAGGAGGCCAAACCGTGGACAACCCCAAGCCCGGCATTCGCAAGCGTTATTCCCGACATTGCGGAGGCATATGCCATTGCGCTTTTGGCGTGAATATTGGCCTCACCAGTCATACAAGCTGCCTCCATATTTTCTATGGCAAGCCTCAATGCCCCAATGGCAAGCGAATCGGTCATCGGCGACGCCTTCACCGACACATATGACTCCATCAGCTGCGTAAATGCGTCCATCGCGCAGGCCGCCGCCACATCAGGCGGACATGACAGAGTAAGCTCAGGGTCTATCAGCGCTATATCGGGAACGAAGTTGTCATGGCGCAGGGATTTCTTAAACCCTTCAGGCCCGACGCGGCTTAGGACGGCGTTTTTCGTTGCCTCGCTTCCCGTCCCCGACGTCGTTGGTACGGCGGCAAAGGGGATCTTCCTACCGCTATGTGCTGCAGGGTCTCCAACGCCTTCAAGATATTTTAATACGCTCTCACCAAGGGGAAGCATCGCCGAGATTGCCTTTGCGCCGTCTATCACGCTCCCGCCGCCTATGCCCACAACGGCATCGATGCCGCAGCCGCCGAACTCTGAAACGGCGGCGTCAACCATCTCAGGCGACGGCTCCCTGGTTATTTGACAGAGATAGCATTTAATGCCGTCTTTCCCCAGAGAATTCAGCAGCGTGTCAAGCCTGCCGGTTTTCTTCAGCGACGACCCTCCGGTTACGATTAACACAGTAGTGCCAAGCCGCGAAATAACCTTTGGCAGAATAGAAAACACCCCGGCGCCAAAATATATTGAAGGGGTTTTGGTAAAATTAAATGCCTGCGGACCTACCACATTGACCTGTCTGCCGGACACACTACCTTGTGCGGAGTGCCTTTGCGTGGTTTAGCCATCATTGGTTCGACAGTTTCTCTCCATTGTTTGTAGTGAGAGGTCTCCTTATGTGCCTTTGAGGACGCCTCGGATTCATAAGCCTCATAGAGGATAAAATGTGCAGGGGCTTCGCTGCCCTGAAGAATGTCGAATCTCATATTGCCAGGCTCGGCAACGGAATTCTCGTGGTTTTTGCGCGAAGCCGCAATAAACGCGTCAATATGTTCTGGTTTGACCGATACCTCAACCACCGTGACTATCATACTTCAAAATCCTCCCGTTCATTTTCTTCCCGGCGCATCATTGCCCGGCATAATTAATAATCATGGAAGCAAACAGTAATTATTGTATCAGCATTTCGGCAAATATTTCAATCTCCGGAATCATGCGCCTATCTCTCATTGAACTATATTTCTTATCTCCATCTTACCCCTAAAGCATACGAAGTGCCATTATAATAAGAATACATATAGCCGTCTGTCCACGCTACAAGGGCGGCGCCATTCGAATACCATTGGATATAGTATGTGGCTGAACCCGATGTTCCCGCAGATATGCTTCCTGATGTCGACCCAAACCACGAGGCATATTGACTGTAGATGGAGCTAATCTTTGAGGCTGCATAACCAAAGGTTTTCCATGTTATACCTAAGCTGTACAACTGGCCGTTATAATATGTATACATATTTCCATCTGTCCCGGCTACAAGGTAAGCGCCGTTGGTATATAATTGGTAATAGGCTATCCAGGATGTTCCCGTCTGAATGCCCCCGGATGTTGACCCAAACCACGAGACATATTGACTATAAATTGCATTAAATGCCGCAGAGGCTGCGTCGCTGTCCGGCATGATTGATGACGTAAACGCTGCGGTTACACTTTTAGCCGAGACAAGCGTAACGGTACATTGAGAACCACTTGTCGAATCACACCCGCTCCAGCTTGAAAACGTATAGCCTGAAGCCGCAGCTGCCGTCAGGGTTACTGCTGTGCCGGAGGCGTATGTGGCAGAACATGCAGAGCCACAGCTGATTCCAGATGGTGAGCTTGTTACTGTACCGCTTCCGGTTTTGCTCACACTCAGCGTATAAGAAGAGCTTGACGATGAAAATACCGCAGATACAGACTTATTAGAGACAAGCGCAACGGTACATTGAGAACCACTTGTCGAATCACACCCGCTCCAGCTTGAAAACGTATAGCCTGAAGCCGGAGTTGCCGTCAGGGTTACAGACGTGCCGGAGGCGTATGTGGCAGAACATGCAGAGCCACAGCTGATGCCCGATGGTGAGCTTGTTATTGTGCCGCTTCCGGATTTACTCACACTCAGCGTATAAGAAATTGACGACGAAAACTGTAATTTTGCTATGAAAACATCATAGGTACCTTTCAGCGTTGTCTGATAGGCGCCGGTTGTCGCAGGGAAATCTGATGAGGTTGTATATCCGGTCACATAGGCGTCGCCTGAGGAATCTATCGCTATGCCGGCGCCTAAATCACCATGACTGCTGTTGCTGCCGCCAAGTAAGGTAGAATAAACAAGGGCTGTGCCGGTGGAGTTCAGTTTTGTTATGAAAACATTGCTGGCTCCTTTCAGAGTAGTCTGATAGGCGCCGGTTGTCGTAGGAAAATCTGATGAGACTGCATATCCGGTGACATAGGCATTACCTGAGGAATCTACCGCTATGCCGCTGCCGTCATCCGAACTATTGCCGGCAAGAAAGGTAGAATAAACAAGGGCAGAGCCGGTGGAGTTCAGTTTTGTTATAAAAACACCAGACAGCCCTTTCAGAGCAGTCTGATAGGCGCCAGCTGTCGTAGGAAAATCTGTTGAGTACGCATCTCCGGTGACATAGGAGTTGCCTGAGGCATCTACCGCTATGCTAGTGCCATAGGCAGCTTTAGTACCGCCTAGATAAGTAGAGTACACAAGGGCGGTACCGGTGGAGTTCAGTTTTGTTATAAAAGCATTACCGTATGAAAAAACAGTACCGAACGCAGTGTAAGTGGCATTCATGGTAGTCTGATAGGCGCCGGTTGTTACAGGAAAATCTGTCGAGTACGCCTGTCCGGTGACATAGGCGTTGCCTGAGGAATCTACCGCTATGCCATAGCCATAATCACGATCTCTACCGCCAAGAAAAGTAGAGTACGCAAGGGCAGTGCCGGCGGCGTTTAGTTTTGCTACAAAAACATCATAGTCTCCTCCTACAGTCGTCTGAAAGGCGCCGCTTGTTACAGGGAAATCTGTTGATCGTGTATATCCGGTCACATAGGCGTTGCCTGAGGAATCTACCGCTATGCCATAGCCACCGTCATAGCCATTCCCGCCAAGGTACGTAGAGTAAACTAGGGCAGTGCCGGTAGAGTTTAATTTTGTTATAAAAACATCACAGACTCCTTTCATCGTGGTCTGATAGGCTCCGGCTGTGGGAAAATCTGTCGAGTATGTTTCTCCGGTCACGTAGGCGTTGCCGGCGGAATCTACCGCTATGCTACGGCCAATATCACCACTAGCGCTACTGCCGCCAAGGTACGTAGAGTAAACAAGGGCAGTGCCGGCGGAGTTTAGTTTTGTTATAAAAAGATTAGAGGTTCCCTTAATAGTAGTCTGAACGGCGCCGGTTGTTACAGGAAAATCTGTTGAGGTTGTAAATCCGGTCACATAGGCATTGCCTTGGGAATCTACTGCTATGCTACGGCCAAAATCACCGCTACTCCCGCTGCTGCTACCGCCAAGAAAAGTAGAGTATGCAAGAGTAGGGTCAATAACCAATGCCTTATTCCTGTCATATCCCGCCACATTAAAGCTAACCAGATTGTCTTTGCCAACATGATATTTGCCTTTAATTTCCTTTTTGACACCATCTATTTCCTGATAGACGAGGGGTTTGTGCATGAGCATCTTACCGCCCTTTGCAGCGATTATCAGGTTACCGTCTTTATCAACCTTTAGTGTTTTCACCCCATCGATCTTGAGGGCAATTTGATTATAATCGGCATTAGGCGCTACGACGAAATCGTATTCTATCTGCCGCTGATTGCCGTAAACCACCAGATCGACGCCGGGATATACCTTCTCGTATTTCACTTTTTTGTATGTCGGCACATTAGTACGCCATTTCTCCGGGTCATTTCCTATGAAGTAGCTGGATTTCCCCGGAAGTTCGTCAATGCCGGCTATCGATTTAGCGTCTGTGTCAGGATTGACAAATTTAATACGAATGGAGGCCGTTTTTATCTTAGCTTTCGCTCGCTGTTTCTTGTCAGGAGTTGTCATTGACAGAACAAACTCCTGCCGGGTCATGAAAAGCGTATAGCCTTGTCCTCTGGCAAAATATTTGACTTCAGGGTCTGTCTGCCCATCGTTTGCCTCAAAGGCAATCGGCAGTTTCCCGTATGACTCGGCAATCCGGGCATTATCCTCAGCGGCCACACCCGCCGGGACATTCGCATATGCTAAAGCGCCTAGGCAAAAACCCGTTACTAATAAAGTCACGATTGAGGCTACTATTTTTCTTATACTTATCATTATGGAGTCCTCCTTGTTTAGCTTATTGTGTCTCTGTTCAGGGTGAATTGGCGTGAATTGGACGGTAGGGGATTCGAACCCCCGACCCCCACGTTGCGAACGTGATGCTCTCCCAGCTGAGCTAACCGCCCATTACTCCTCTATTGTTTCATAATGACGCCGGTAAAATCAACCGCCATAAATAGACTTATGTAAATTAACCCGTGCTCTCAGTTGTATGAGATGGTTCCCTTGGCGCCGGACAGGTTAATTGATTTATTTCTGAATGATTCAGGAAGCACTAATTTCCCGTTGTTTAATTTGATAAAAATGTGTTTCGGTATGTTGACATGCGGGTCAGGGGTCTGTATTGTAAGATTCCCTTCTTCTACATCGATACTAAGCGCGAAAACGCCGTTTGACGCCGCTCCAACTAAAACGTTTAAGTTTGCCGTTAGTTCTGAATATACGCCGTGAGGCTTAAACTTATACCTGAACTCAGGCAGTAAGAACCTCTTTCTCAAATCAAACGATTCCTCTATGTCATTGCCCGGCAGACCAGCCCCATGCGCCATCCCCGATATCGTCAACACCCCATGATTTACTAAAGACATGTTGATATTACATTTCGAACATCTGATCGATATATTATACGGCGTCACGTACGCCTTATCAACCTCATGATGGATGTCCTTAAAAACCGGCGTTGTCAGAAGTACCCATGAGATGATGACGGCGGAGATAACGCTGTACGCTGAAACGACAAATGCCTTTTTGCGAAAATTTAATGGTACGGGCTGCTCCGTGTCTTCATGTCCCGGTATTCTGAGTATAAAATAGTAAAGCACCAGCGCGCTCGAAAATACGATAAACGCCGACCACAAGACATCTGACAGGAAATGCCCGCCCATCGACATTCTCGTAACCCCAAGCAGTGTACCGTAGAGAAATGCCAGCGCAAGGGATAAAAATGCAATCGCTCTTTTTTTGCGGCGAAACAGAAAATAAAAAACAAAGAAATAATAACCTATCGAGGCATGTCCAGAGGGAAAGGACTTACCCCTGCCGCCCGTGCCCTTTTCCAGCACCTTCTGATAGTCCCACTTGCCGCCAAATGCCTTTATCTCAACCGGCCGCGGCCTTCCCCAATAGTTCTTCAGCGTCATATTTACTAAAAGGCCAGGAGCTATCGCAAGCGTAAGGATCAAAAATATCGAATACAACCTGTATTTCGTGTATTTGTCCGTTATGTACCCAAGTATAAGCACTACGGTAGAGGCTATGGCCGTCAGAACGGCAGGCACCGAGGCATAGCTGTATAGCTGTTTCCATGGAAAACGGTTCGCCAAAAACCACGTCATCTTCGATGAGGACGCCCCATAGAAATACTCCTCGATCCCAATATCGATAGAGGTCTTAAAAAGTATAACCGTGGTTACTAAGACGATTCCAAGCAGGACGCACACATCCGGCAGCCACAAGGATCGATATGTCCTGCTCATCGTCAACGGTCAACGCCTAACCCTTACAACGCCTGACCCATACATTGAAACCTTGATTCGGTAATAGAATCAGAACGTATTATCTTTATCCCGCGCCCGGGATTATGCCCGGCCCGCAGCAGTATCTTAAATACCAGCTCGGCCTCCTCCTCCGCCCCAACGGCCAGGGCGGTCTCCTCAGCGGTAAATGCCTTGCCCTTGTTTGCGTTCAGATGGTTCAGCACGGCTTGTTGCAGTGTAACCACTGCCCCTGCAGCCTTTTTCCCCGCCTCAACTCCCGGTTGATGATATGCGTTTATATTTATCATAGAGGCATAAAAACCCACCGCCCTTTCATATAAGGCAATGAGTACCCCTAAGGAAAACGCGTCTATCTTGTCAATTGTGATGGTCATGGATTCCCTGTTGCTGCCAGTCAGCGCAGAACGTGTGCCGAGGGCAAAGGCGCTCAGGTAGTCCCCTGTGGTGAAGTCTCCCTCGACAAACATCGAATCTCCTTCTCTGTCTTTGAGGACTTCGACAAATGTTACAAAGAAATTGTTAACGCCGTCTCTGAGCTGTTGAATATAGGCGTGCTGGTCTGTAGAACCCTTATTGCCATAGACGGCTATTCCCTGATTTACAATTGTGCCGGCAAGGTCTTTCTCTTTACCCAGGGATTCCATGATAAGCTGCTGCAGGTATTTTGTAAACAGATGAAGGCGGTCCTTATACGGCAGAATGACCATGTCCTTAGCTCCCTTTCCTTTAGTGGCAGAGTGCCACATTAAGGCGAGGATTGCAGATGGATTTTCCATCGTTGTCCTTGAACGCGTTGCCTCGTCACACTGTCTTGCCCCCTTGAGAACTGAATCTATGTCAAGTCCCTGCAACGCGGCCGGCAATAGCCCCACGGCCGATGTCTCAGATGTTCGTCCTCCTACCCAGTCCCACATCGGGAAGCGCTGCAGCCATCCCTCAGACACCGCAATCTTATCAAGCTTACTGCCTTTGCCAGTAACGGCAACCGCGTGTTTGGCGAAGTTCAATCCCTTCGCCTCGTAGGCGCGCCTCGCCTCGAGCATTCCATTTCTTGTCTCGAGGGTTGAGCCGCTCTTTGAGATAACCAAAGAGAGGGTCTGCCCAAGTCCACGGTCAATCTGGCCAAGCACGAAGTCCATGCCGTCGGGGTCTGTGTTGTCGAAGAAATAAACAGACATCGGGTCTCGCGGCGTGCCGAGGGCAGCGGCGGCAAACTGCGGCCCGAGGGCTGAACCGCCAATCCCTATGACCAGGACATTCTTAAAAGGTTTTCCCTCCCCGGCCACTATCTTCCCTGTATGTACGCTCTGTGAGAATTCCTTTATCGCGGTTAGTGTATCCAATATTTCCGACTTGATCTCTTTGTCAGGGGCAAGGTATGGGTTTCTTAGCCAGTAGTGCCCTACCATGCGGCCTTCGTCTGGATTTGCTATCGCTCCTGCCTCAAGTTTACACATATCGTCAAAGGCGTTTTGCACAAGAGGCTCCATTTTCTTTAAATAACCTCCGGTGAATTTCATCCTGCTTATGTCTATCATCAGGCCAAGTGCTTCATTGACATATAGATAATCCTTATATCGTTTCCAATACTCCGTATTTTTCATGCCATAACCTCCATTGATTGCTAAAGTATTTAAGATGTTTACCGGCGTCCGGCCTCGCTGCTTAATATAACAGTTTTTTCCATTTAAGTAAAGAACGCCCGGGGTAAACACATAAGTGTGTTTGCCGATAATTATTGTTATTGACAACATAGCTATATATTTAGTATATTTAACCGTGGGCATGGATAACGAAAAGAGCATGGAGAGGCTATAATGAAGGAGGGGCTGTTATGAAGAAGAGTTTGATATTAATTTTGGCAGTCTGTATGTTAATTGCCATGAGCGGCCCGGCCATTGTCGAAGGGTCAACAAACGTTTACTATTACATGCCATATCTAACGACGGTAAGCGGGGCTGAAGTTTACTGTATGGCGTCGAACTTTTCAACGGATGACGTTACATCCACCACATTTGCAGTTATGGCAAGCGCTGTAAGCCAGGCGCCGCAAACGGCGAGGACATTCCCCACTATTAATAACATCGCAAAAGGCAGGACACAACAGATAAGTTTTATAGGCCAGACTGTAACTGTGGACGGTACTACTCAGGTCGTTGATCTGTCCTCAGATACCGGAACGAACAGCTCGTATGGCGGTACGCTTCATTTTTCGTCAACCGGCTCAACCGGCATCAATTGTAAGACATTGTTGATGACCTGTTTTCAGGGAAACACCTCTCCGAAGCGCAATTTAGTGGGATATATTTGCGAGGACGACAGCACCTCCGGCCCGGGAAACACCAAAAATGTCATAGGCTATTAACTGCCCGATTGAGGTAATTGACAAGTGAAAAAGAGACTATTTCTGTTAGTAAAACTTGTGGCAGTGTCTGCGTTTGCCGTCATGATTCCTGTTTACGCGATGGCCGTTACTACTTACTCTGTTTATATAACAAAGGCAGGGACTGGTGGAGGCACCGTAACTCCCTCCATAGGCACGATTACCTGGATGGGTGTTGCAGGGGTAACGACCGATAACGCAACAAAGGCCGATAACAGTACAAACACCGTCTATTTTTATGTGACGCCGAGCTTGGGGTCGACATATTTGAGCTGGTCGGGCTGCAATTCCGTATCAGACAATGGGACATGCACTCTTTCTCTGGCTTCTGATAATCAGAGCCTGACAGTGTATTTCGGCGGCACAAGCACCTATACCCTTACGGTTAAAAAGACAGGATTTGGCTCGGGAACGATAGTTCCCTCTTCCAGCACTCTTACATGGGACAACACCAGCACTACAGGCACGGCCGTTTATAACTCCAACCAGACGGTTGCTTTGTACCAAACGCCGGGTTCGATATCGAGATTTTCATACTGGGTAGGCTGCGACAGTGTCTCAGACAACGGCACATGTTCTATAGCTATGAAATCAAATGTGACCGTTACGGCCAGATTTTCAGGTTATCATAATGTTACTTACAGCTTCCCTTATATGCACACGGCACCTGGTGCGATCGTTTATTGTATAGTATCGAATTTTTCTACTGATAACGCCACAGGAGACGGTCTTACCATTATGAGCAGCGCTCAGCAGAGCGTATCCCAGACACTTCATGAGCTGCCATCCGCCTTCAGAATTAACAGAGGCAGAACAGCGCAGCTCGTCTTTAATAATCAACTGGTTGCCATCAAAAACGATAACCTGACGGTGTTCAATATAGGAGACAACAACAGTGTCAACATTGCAGCCGATACCTGTGCCAATTGCTCTTATGGGGCAAAAATCAGCTGGACGTCTAATCTGGCTGCGATGACCTCCGGGGTTGATTGTCTGAGTTTATTGATGAGTTGTTTTCAGGGCACTACGGTTCCCAAGCGCAATCTGGTTGGCTATATTTGTTCTGACGACAGTACAAACGGCCCGGGCGGCCGGGGAAATCTAATCGGTTTTTAGCCGCTTATTCGTGACCAGTCCTGAAGGATTCACATATCTTATTTGCCTCTGTCATGAAGTCCCAGGCAACCCTTCCATCCCTTGTAACCGAAAGCACTTCGTCTGAGTGTATGCTCGCCTGGTACCAGTTGTATGATTCCGTTATGACTGTGTAGTTGTCAAAAACCGCAAACTTATGGTGCAGGGGCGAGTAAATGCTCTCATGGTAATAGACGAAAACAAGGTCCATCCAATTATCTTTGAGCCGCTGCGCTGGTTCCTTCAGCGGACGCCACTTGCTTTTATCCCATGTTTCAGGCAGCGCCCCTGTATGGGCTATCATTCCATTTAGGATAATTTTCACCTGGACGCCCCTGTTGCGGGCGGTAATAAGGGCTGACACGACATCTGTTTCGTGATGGTCATAAGAGGATACGCCGGCCAGCCATCCTATGTCGAACATGGATACGACTATCGAGTGTTTGGCATTGTTTATCTCGGTTATTATCACATCCTGCGGACGATAGTAATCTCTGAAGTGGGTGTAATAGCTGCCGAAAGTATAGTAAAGATTGTATCTGCTTTCGGGAGTTACTTCTATTCTTTGAATGACGCCGCCCTTTATCGCGCAATAGATATTGGAGTAGAGCGTGGCAAACTCCCTCGAGTAATAGACGAGACCGTTTTCCCAGTTGCCGCCCCAGAGGTGAAAGTGCAAGTTATATGAACTTGAGTGGACGACCTCGCCGTCGAAAATTATGAATTTCGTATGCATACTGGCTATGCCATAGGACGGGTCGCTGGGGTTGTTTCTTACTATGCCGCAAATGGCAATGCCGGCGCGCCTCATTTTCGCGATGTTTTCTGTGGCGTTCATCGGACTTACCGCCGACCACTCGGCATAGACCTCAACCTCCACCCCCTTATTCTTCGCGTGAATCAGGTGTTGCGCAACATGGTAGTTGTCCGGGTCAAATATGGCCATATGAATATAGTGGCGGCCGCTCATGTCCTCTTCTTTTCGTTTTATTACCCAGTCGATGTGCCTGTGCAGTTCGTGAATGGGGTGGTCATCGCTCCATGTGTTTCCTCTGGTAAAGTAGGGCCTTATGGGAAGGTGTTCATAGTCGAAATTAATCCTGTTAAGGGCATTTTGCACGTCCTGCCGATTAAGTTCACAGGTCTGATACGTGTTAATGGTATTAAAATCAGGGGCGTTAAAGTCGCCTATGTCAATATAGCCCCTGTGGAAATCATCGAGTACGGCGAATTTGTAATCATACTGAGAGGGAATCGACACGCCGTCTTTGTGGATTACATAGGAGAACTTTATATGAGTAATTCGTCCGTGCAGCCCCTCGTAAGGGAAAAGAGGGAGTTGATTGGTCTGCCATTTTTGCCAATTGTCGCCCCAGTGGCCGCAATGGTCGGCGTTCATTAAGTAATACTCCACGGCATTGTCTTCTCTGAAGACTTTAAGCACAACGCGAAGTGCCTTGTCGGCAGCGTAATCCTCGAAGGCAAACCCTATGCCGCCGGGAAAGTTTGAGATCTTCCAGTTTTGAGCATTGTTAACAAAACGCCTCCCTCCAATCCATTTATAGCTTGGGTGGCAGTACTGTTCCGCAAATACCTTTTCCATATCTATCTTTGTATCATATATGAGTAATTTAAACCCTTGTTATTGTGGATATAACCACCTTCGTGGGATACCACACAACAGTTAAAATAGTCGCAGTCATAGTGGTATTTGTGCAGTTCGATGGAGAAGTCTATATCGAATGCCCTTGCGCCGCCTATATCCGACGGTATCTCTTTTATAAAAAAGCTGTGTTTGATATTAAATACGTGTTCCCAATCGCCGCGTTCCACTTTTGAAAATCCACAGTAAACCGTCATATTATACAGGTAGTGTTCACTGGGAAACACGACCATACACCTGTCGTGAATGCTGCTGAAGAGCAGGTCGTCTCCTTCCACTATATAAGCGTTAAAGTGTACTTCCAGCCTTTGCGGCCTGTCGTCGATTTGGCGGAAATAAAACCCCGAGTCAAAGGACACGTTATATATCTGCTTTTCCAGGAAACCGAGATGCTCCAGTTTCCACCTTTCATAAAAGTATGCCTCTACGGCGATATTTATCCTGTTCCTGACATAATCGTACATGTCTTCAATCGAACCGCCATAGCGAGGCAGGGCCAATACCTCCTCGTCCTGGGAAAAACTTATCGGCGGGATACCTTTTTTTAGCAGCATATAGTTCAGAAAACACTTGCCGACGCGTCCGTTAGAATCCCAAAAAGGGTGAATGGCGATGAACATGTAATATGAACGGGACAGGTCAAAAATAAAGGTATTCAGGGTATGAAAGCTCTGGCTGGTTTCCCATACCACATGCCCGAGGTCCTTGATTTCTCTGTCGAAGTTGCCGTTATCGAACGTAACGCCATTTTTATCGGGAAAATCGAACGGCCTGAAACTCCCCGCGTTAGGTACGGTGTCCCTGGACATTGTCAGATGGATCTTTTTTAACAGATCAAGACCGATCTCGGTATAGGCATGAAGGGAGGAGAATGTCTCATTGTACATTTCTAAGAAGTTTTTATTTCCAATGACTTTTAATTCCTGGGGGGAAAGCGCATCCTCATGCCCGACCGTGCCTTTCATTATGGTCATAGAAGAGCACCCCAGATGCAGGAACAACTTCTGAAATATTGCCGTATTGACGTTCCACGCGGTCTCCTCGCTCATTATTTTAAAATACTGCTTCAGGTCAAGCCGTATGGGATGTGTTACGACAGGCGTGTCCTCATCCGCGTTCCGGCCAAGGATAGCACAGAGCTGCCGTATTATTTGGGCAGAGTTCATTGCCGCAGCGTCTTCACTGGAAAAATCTGTAAACTCTTTTACCTTCGCTGAGTATTTATCAAATCTCTCTGCAAGCAGCAGGTATAAATGTTCCGCATGGTCATGTTTTAAGGTGCCAAGGGCGCTTAACAAATCTATGTTTACGCCGTATCCCCTATAGCCTAAGGCATTGATGACATCGCATTTCCTGTCGATTTCCGCAATGGTACGGTCATAGAGTGCCTTGTTGTAGTGCCATTTCATATAGTAGTAGAGGAGATTTTCTGTGTCGTAGGCTTCCTGATACTCCAGTTCGCCAAGTTCACGCAGTATATGTTGAAAGTTCCCATTTAACTTATCGAAGATTGCCTGACAGTGGTTGTCCCACTGATATGCTAAGACAAAAGATACTGGCGGCATGTTATCGTACCTCGCGCTTTATATGTATGTTATTTATATGTATATTATTCGATGACGGCATAGACCCCTATATGGTCGCTGAGAGATGGAGCTTTGAGAATAAGCTCCGCACGGTGAATTCTTACGCCGCCCCTGACCATTATATAATCAATTCTGGTAAAAGGATTTGCCGAGCTGAACGAGTTCCCACCGGTTTTATGGCATGACCTGTAGGCATCCATATATCCCTGCTCTTTGAGATATGATATGACAAGCGAGTCCTCGACATCGTTAAAGTCGCCCGCTATTATGGTGCAGTAAGCGCCGTTGCCATAAATGGCATCGAGAGATTTCAGCAGTTTCTCCGCCTGAGCCAAGCGAACCTTTGGGTTTTCGCTGTGGTCGAGATGAAGGGAGGCAAAGACAAATCTGCGTCCATAGATTTCGACCTCGGCGGCGGCCGCAAAACGCTCCATCAGGGGACAAAGCCCCTCGGTAAGGCCCTTATTTAAGTCAATCGTCTGAGGATTTTTCATGGCATACCTTGACGACACCGCCACCCCCTCCGGATACTTATCCATAAACAGGTGGCAGTAGCTGTAGTGGGTTCTATAGTAGTAGCCCGTTGTCTTTGTCATTAACACGGCAATTTGGGCGCTTGTTTCCTCAATCCCCGCACCGTTTATGACCTCCTGATAGCAGCAGATCTCAGGGTCGTTGGCGCTCAGTTCACCGGCTATTTGTCTGAAACGCTGCGCGTCGTTTGTGCCGTGGGTGCCGTGGAGATTGAACGAGCAGACGCGCACTACCGTTGGATTTAAGGCGCGGTATTTCTGAAAATCTTCTTCCGTTAATATGCCTGTTGTGGCATTTTTCGTGAATCTGTCGTTAATCCTGTAAACATACTCCTTTATGCAGTTATACTCTTTTGCGATGGTCTCGGCGGGCGCTCCGGCCCTCAGAAGTCCGATCATCTCGAGACGCCGCAAAACGGGGTCTTCCATGTTCATATTATCTAACCAGTGCCTGATGTTCGACCCGGAGAGAATGCCATATACACCGTTATGGGAGAACGCCGAATGTACCCTGTAAAGGTATTGCACGTCAGTATGTAAATCTGCGGCAATTTTCTCCGGCGGCACCCCTGTTCTCAGAAGTCTGACCATCTCGAGGCGTCTGAGGACATCGTCGTTGCTGCTGAGTATATCTATCCATTTAGCTCCTGCGAGTTCTTTGTCCAGTTCGACGCCCACACCCTGAGCGCTCATGGCTATCCACATATCGCTTAATTCATTCGCCAGTACATCGTCACCTTCAATAACCTTTCTCAGCTGAAGACGAAAAGACGCCTGAGCGTCCGGGTCGAAGGGTAAGTCGGCTGCGTCCTGCATAGCCTCTTTCAGGGATTGCCGCTGTTTAAGTTTGGGCTTGATTTTGTCCATGATGGCCTTTGCCCACATAAGGGCTTGCTCATCTGCGGATATGGCCGCAGGTGCGTCTTTCTCTGCTTGCGGCTGAAGCAGGTTCGGTATAAAAGGCATAAGAAAGCCGGAGATACCGTATAATAAAGTTCTGATGTCCAAGTGCCCTCTTCTTATGTTGAAGTGCCCTCTTTGGGTGTCGAATAATTTTGACTACGTATGATACCACATAGCACTATTATTATTCAATAGCAAATTATGCCATGACGTATTAATTTTATACATGCGTTTGTGTTGATGCTCAATCTGGAATTACCGATGGTTTTTACCGGCCACAGTCTGATGTCGAACCCTTGATTTTCTCTATTGCGTGAGGCAGGACATCGAGTATTACGGCGAGGGTTTCCCTTACCGCTTTTACGCTTCCCGGAAGGTTTACTATCAACGCGCTGCCCCTTATGCCTGCCGTTGCCCTCGAGAGCATGGAGCGGCGTGTCGCCGTAAGGCCTTCGGAGCGCATTGCCTCCCCAATGCCCGGCACTTCCTTATCTATAACCTCGAGAGTGGCGTCGGGCGTTACGTCTCGCGGAGACAGGCCAGTCCCGCCTGTTGTCACCACAAGGTCAACCCTTTCACACATTGCGATGAGCCGTGCCTTTATTTGTTCCTTTTCGTCAGGGATTATTTCTGTGAAGAGAACTTCGGCCCCGATGCCCCTTAGTAATTCGCACACCAATGGGCCGCCTTCATCAACCCGCCGCCCCATAGCGCCCTTGTCGCTAATTGTCAGTACGGCTGCCGTTATTGCCAGACACTCCATACCGCTATCTTAACACATCAACAAACGATATAGACAGAACCTCGGCAGTTATTTTATGATACACCCGTGGCAGCCAAGGGAAAGACGCCGCCCGCTTAAGATGAAATATGACGGAATCTGAAAAACATACAAATATAACTGAATTAACCCATATTATTGTTATATGTATGCTTGGTGCTATTGCATATCACAATACCTTAGGCGTACCTTTTACCCTTGACGATTTCAGTAATATTGTAGAATGTAAAGAGATAAGGAATCTTAATGATTTTATTAGTTTAAAACTGCTCACCCATGGAGAATACGGTTTCAGGGCAAGATTCGTTGGATATTTTACGTTTGCTCTTAATTATTGGTTCAGCGGGCTTAACGTGAGGAGTTATCATGTCGTTAATATTTTAATACATATTATCAATGCGTTTCTTATTTACAGGATGATTCTTTTGATACCAAAAACTCCGTTTTTTGCGGATTTTACCAAACATCAATCAATAAGAACGCTGGCATTTTTAGCCTCCGCTTTTTTTGTAGTCCATCCGGTTCAGACCCAGTCGGTAACGTATCTGGTCCAAAGGTTCGAGGCCCTTGCAACAACTTTTTATTTAGTTTCCATAATTTTTTTCATAAAATTAGGAACGAGTTCAGGGAGAACCCGTATTTTTTATTTCATTACCTGCTTCATATCGACTGCACTATCTATGAAAACGAAGGAAGTAGCCCTTACCATACCAATGATGATGCTGATGATGGAGTTTTTATTTTTTACCCCTGTGAAACGTAAGAACAGATTAATCGTTCTTTTGCCAATCCTCTTATTGATCCTATTAATTCCACTGGCAGTAGTACATGGAGATATAAAGCAGTTACCAAATTCATATAATATTGTCAATAATGACATGTCCACTTTCCAACGAGTTGACGACGAAGACATGTCCGGTTCCCAACGCGTTGACGATGAAAACGCATCGAATGCACCAAGTTCAAACAGAAAGGTTAAGGCTGTCAAGTCGTCTCATTACACTTACACTATATCTCAGTTTGCCGTTATGCTGACTTACTTAAGGATATTATTTTTCCCATTACATCAGAACCTGGATTACGATTATCCCATGTATATCAGTTTTTTACGGTTTAAGGTGTTAGCAGGCGCCCTCACTGTTATGGCCATAATTTCAATTGCGGTTTATTTCATCTATCGTTCGGGAAAACATAACGGAACTGCTAAATATTACCAAAGACTGTTCAGCTTAGGAGTAATTTGGTATTTCATTACTCTTTTAGTTCAGTCTGGTTTAGTATCCATAGCCGACCTGATATTTGAACACAGGCTGTATCTGCCGTCTATAGGCTTTTTTATAGCCTTGTTTGCATTATTGGAATTATTTATGATAAATAAGCCCATTTTTTCAAAAATAAGAAAGGAGGCTTTGTTTGCAGTCCCGATTGTGATTTTATGTATTTTAACTATTCAAAGAAACAAAGTATGGCAAAGCAATATAACTTTGTGGGAAGACACCGCAAAAAAGAGTCCTAATAAATGGAGATGCGGGTTCCTTTTAAGCAAGGCATACGCTGACGCGGGAAGAATTGACGACGCCATTGCCGAATTACGGCGAACCATTATGGTTGCGCCCCTGAGGCACCAGTCTTATAATAATCTTGCAAATCTTTATATGGCAACCCGTCAGTATGACAAATCGCTTATAATTTTTGAACAGTTAGTACAAATTAAACCCTGGTCGCCAGAGGTGCATAATAACTTGGGCGTTGCTTACTTATTAACAAATCAGAATGAAAATGCAATAGAAGAATTTAAAAAGGCATTACAAATAAAATCTGATTATGTCGCGGCGTATAATAATCTTGCCATCGCCTACCATAACCTTAAAAAAGATAAGCACGCTCAGGTTATAACCGAGAGGGCTATTTCTGTAAACAAAGACACTGCAGAACCAGATGAAAACATCCAGGTACTTAAAAATAACTTACAGATGATTAAGCCAAACGATAATACAACCACTCGTTAGCGGTACTGCATTTCCCTTAATATGGCTTTCCCCTTAATATGGCTGCCGGGGCAGCTATTGGTCATGAACTATTATTTTATCTCCCGGCTTAACTTCGCCGCCTTCTATGACGCGGACGAAAATCCCCTCAGACGGCATTACGCAGTCCCCGGCCTGATAGTATATAGCGCATCTGTTATGGCACTCCTTGCCGATTTGCGTTACCTCTATCTCGACTGACGCTCCAACAGACATTCGGGCACCTATGGGCAGGGTGGGAAGCGTTATGCCTTCAGTTGTAATGTTCTCCGCGAAATCGCCGCAGTTGACATCGAGGCCGGCGTCCTGCATTTTTTTTATACTTTCAACGGCAAGAAGGCTGACCTGCCTGTGCCATTGCCCCGAGGCATGGGCATCCCCGTCAATCCCGAAGTCCTTTATCAGCATGGCCGATTTAACGGGTGACTTTCTCTCGCCCTTTTTCTTGCTGGTATTTACCGATATTATTTTGCCAATTCCTTCGCTCACTCAAAATTTTAACACATCCCAACAGAATATGGACAGTATTTAGTAGATAATTTATGATACAATTGTGTCTTGAGATACTGTTATGACAGAGGATTGACTAAAACCGGAGAGGGGTGGGCCAAATATGACAATAAATATGATTAAACATATAGTTAACGATATGACGAAAGGTAAGGCGGGATATAAGGCGGGGAAAACGCTGCAGAGTGCTATCTTTATTGTTTTGTTCATGGTTTTGTGCCAAACACTGGGTCTGTCTCCCGTAGTTAAGGATGCATGGGGTATGGACAATCCCCTTCTGCCTCTTGTCGATAAAACCGTCAGTTTTTTTCAGCCACTGGTGCTGAAAATCGACAATGTCACAGGAGATAACGTTACCCTCGGCGGTGATGCACCGGGGAAGGCCGTGAAGGGCACCAGGTTTGACATCTTCAGGGAAGACATTATGTTCTATCACCCTGTTACAGGCGAACCTCTGGGGCATTTCGAGAACCTTACCGGCACGATTGAGATAACCGGCAAAAAATCTGACGGCACGGCTTTGGGCCGCCTCATAAAAGGCACTCCGAAAAAAGGCGACATCGCGCGCCTGTCAAAGTCAAAGGTCAAGGCCCTGTTCTCCCAGGATAAGTCCATCGATTGGTTCCTCGGCGACGTTTACTACAGGCAGCTAAAACAAAGCGGACGCTTTGAGCTTTTCGATACCGCAATTGACGCACAGAACGCTGACGCGCTGTTTGAGGAGGCAAAAAAACTGGGTGCCGATGTGCTCATCCTTATTGAAGGCTCAAAGAAGGAAGCGATTGGGGATGAAGACAAACTGTTAAAACAGCGTATCTTCTGGGTCTCTGACCGTAAAGAGGTATTTTCGGATACCGTGCCGATTTCCGAGTCGTATCATCAGGAAGTGCTTGCCGCGGCAGACATATTCCTGTCCGTGATGAACGACCCTGTTCTTACGTATCATCTGCCCACTTCGTACGACCTTATGGCAATAGGCAGCATTTATGGCGGCGGCGACATCGTGCTTATCTTTAGTTCCGGTTCTGATTTGTCTGTATATAAGCCTGGCGTTGACATGAACAGGATAATGGAACTAAAGGGCGACAAGATGAGCGATAACGTGTATATTGACGTTATTGACATAAATAAAGACGGTAAAGACGAGATAATCGTAACCTCGATGGCGCATGACGGCGCGAGGGCGTTTATCTATGGCGTTGACAATGGCCAGCTCAGTATCTTGTGGCAGTCACGCGGCTTTTTAAGGGTCTATAATAATAAGCTCCTGTTCCAGCGCTACTCTCCCAATGAAGGGCAAACCGGCATTGCTCAATACATAACCTGGGACGGCTCTTCTTTTAAGGAGGAGGGACAGCTGCCGCTGCCGGCCGGGGTTAATCTCTATGATTTTGTAATGCTCGAGGCCACATCCGAAACCGTTGACAAACAGCGTGATTCTGTTATGTTATATTACGACAGCGCTGACCACCTCGCCGTGAGAGATACCGCGGGGACACATCTGTGGCGGAGCAAGGACAACATGGGCGGCTTTACCAGAGAGTACACGATACCCGGCCCGACTAACCTTACAGAAGGAAGCAAATGGCATATAGCCGATAAGATGTATTTGTATCGCAATAAAGCCGTTGCTGTCAGGAGGGAACCGCTTGCTTTAGTCTCGGCGTCATTAGGCTTTAAGAAATCATATATAACGAGCTATGGATTTAATGGCATCTCTGTCGAGGAGAACACGCTTGTCGGGTCTGTCCCCGGGAATATCATAGACTATGCGATCTACAAAGACCTGATATATGTGTTATCGAGACCGATGCTGGGGCTTAATTTCTCTGGTATGCTTAAAGGAGAGAACCCTCTCGTGACCAACCTGTTCATATATAAATTGCTGTAGAGCCCGGAGGTGCAATTGACAGACCATACCATACCCAAACATGTGGGTATAATAATGGACGGTAACGGCAGGTGGGCAAACCAGCGTGGAATGCCGCGCGTGGAAGGACACCGCAAGGGTGCTGGCAGGACAAAGGAGATAATCGAGGCCGCCGCCGACATAGGTATTAAAACCCTTACACTCTATGCCTTTTCCATAGAAAACTGGAAGCGGCCGCACCATGAGGTTATAACGTTGATGGACCTGCTCGATTTTTATCTTAAAACCGAAATAGAAGACCTGTTAAACAAGGGTCTGGTCTTTAAGGTTATCGGCAACAAGGAAAAACTCCCTGACAACATACAATATCTGGTAGAAGAGGCAGAGCGTATAACCGGAGGTAACACCGGCATGAACCTGATGATGGCAATCAGCTATGGCGGCAGGGATGAGATAGTCAGGGCGGTGAAGAGATTTATCGAAAAAGGCGGCGATATGGACGAAGTCAACGAGGAGTCCTTCGAGGAGAACCTTGACACGGGGGGCGTTACACCGGTGGATTTGATAATCAGAACCGGAGGAGAAAAGCGAATAAGCAATTTTCTGGTCTGGCAGGCCGCTTACGCAGAGTTGTTTTTCACCGATACGCTCTGGCCCGACTTTACAAAAGAGGAATTTATATATGCGATTGAAGACTATAAGCTCAGACAGCGCCGGTTTGGCATGATACCTGACAAGGCTGAAACATAACCCCATGCTCTTTAAAAGAATAATTGTTGCAGCCATACTGTTGCCGCTGCTCTATGCGTACATAATGTATCTGCCGGATTGCTATTTCCTGATGCTGATGTTTGTCGCGGCGATTATTTGCATGGAGGAATTCCTCTTAATGTACGGCATCAAAGGACTCCCGCGGCACGTGTTTTCTGTGGTTGGGTTAATTCCGCTTTTCATGACATACAAATATAACGAGATACCGGCCTATGTGTTTGCCGCGATATTTATGGGATGCGTCACTCTTCGGCTGTTTGACCGTAAAGGCCCGGAAGGTGCCCTCATTGACATAGCCCCATTTCTCACTGGCTTATTATACATACCGGTATCTCTTTCTTATTTTATCAAACTAAGGGCAATTGGCCCGGAGATTATACTGTTTTTAATGTTTGTGATATGGGGTGCGGACAGCGCCGCTCTATACACAGGCAAGGCGATAGGCCGCAGAAAACTCTATGAGCGCGTCAGCCCGAATAAGACCGTGGAAGGGGCTATTGCGGCACTCATAGGCGGTGCTGCCTCGGCGGTATTATTAAAAATTGGTTTCAAAATCAGAATGGATTATCTGACAGCCATAGGGATAGGCATAGTGTTGGGGATATTTGGGGTCATAGGGGACCTAATCGAGTCGATGTTTAAAAGGGAAAGAAACATAAAGGACTCGGGGAGTTTTCTGCCGGGGCACGGCGGGATGCTGGACAAAGTAGATGGGATGCTCATATCCGCACCTGTGCTGTATTATGTAATACTGTTTATTAATAAATATTATGGATAGAGGCGTAAAACATATAACACTGCTGGGCAGCACAGGCTCGATAGGGCGGAGTGCGCTCGAGGTTATTGCGGGAGCAGGCGACATTTTCAAGGTAGTCTCCCTTGCCGCCAATAAGAGTGTTGAGCTGTTAAAACAGCAAATTCTTGCCTTCAGGCCGGAGGTCGTGGCAGTAGCCGACGAAAAAAGCGCAGCGGCACTCAGGCAATGGGTCAAAGAGACCGGCATTAACGGTATCGATGACCGGCCGCTTAATGTACTCAGCTCACAGGAGGGCGTTTGCGAGGCGGCGGCATACGAGAAGGCGGACTTTGTCATATCGGCAATCGTAGGGGCCTCCGGGCTAAGGCCGACCCTTGCGGCAGTTAAAGCGGGTAAGGACATAGGGCTGGCCAATAAAGAAACCCTCGTCATGGCGGGTGACGTGATAATGGAAGAGGCCAAAAGACACAGCGTTAAGATATTGCCCGTCGATAGCGAACACAGCGCCATATTTCAGTGCCTCGGGGGACGCCCCAAAGAGCACATAAGGGGGCTAATCCTTACGGCCTCAGGCGGGCCGTTTTTTGGCAGACGCAGCGACGCTCTCAAACACATCACCGCTGCCGATGCCCTGAGACATCCCAACTGGAGCATGGGAAATAAGGTAACCATAGACAGCGCAACGCTGATGAACAAAGGGCTTGAGGTGATAGAAGCACACCATCTGTTTGGCTTTCCAGCGGCGTTCATAGATGTGCTCATTCATCCGCAGAGCATTATACACTCGCTGATTGAGCTGGTTGACGGCAGCCTGATTGGGCAGTTTTCTGTCCCCGATATGAAAGGACCGATTGCATATGCTATGTCGTATCCTGACAGAATGGAAGGTGTGATGAGGCGGCTGCGGCTCGAGGAAATCTCCGCGTTGACGTTTCACACGCCCGACACTGAGACATTCCCTTGTCTCGTGCTTGCATATGAAGCGCTCAGCTCAGGCGGCACAATGCCGGCCGTCCTGAATGCGGCAAACGAGGAGCTGGTCTGGTTGTTTTTAAATGGAGTTATTAATTTTACTTTAATACCTGTTATTATAGAAGAGGTGATGATGAGGCACAACGTAACCGGGGCCGGGCTGGACGCCGTGTTTGAGGCGGACAGATGGGCAAGGTGTGAGGCAGATAGAATTGTGAAAGAAAACAGCGGCGGGGGTATCTTAAAATGACAATAGTGTATGCGGTACTGCTTTTAGGGGCATTGATATTTGTGCATGAGCTTGGGCACTTTATCTGTGCAAAGGCAGTGGGGATAAAGGTGACGAAGTTTTCTCTGGGGATAGGGCCAAAGTTGATAGGCAGGAAATACGGGGAAACGGAGTATGTGCTGTCGGCCTTTTTGGTGGGCGGCTACGTGAAGATGCATGGGGAAGAGATGGTGGGCATCGATGACCCCCAGGAAATAGAGGAAAAGGAGAGGGCATTCTTTACCCAGCCGGTTTATAAACGCGCTATTGTAGTCTGTGCCGGTTCATTATTTAACATATTTTTTGCGGTTTTGTTGTTTACCGTCATATTTTTTAGTGGTGTGCCGAGGTATCTTTCGGTAATAGGCGACGTATCGAAAGGCTCACCGGCATCGATAGCGGGACTAAAAACCGGCGACATGATAACGAAAATCGGCGGCACTCAGATACAATACTGGGAGGAGATGACGGAAATCATACACGGCAGCCCGGGGCAGCCTCTCGACTTCACAATCAAGGCGGCAAACGGCACAGAGAGAACGCTCACAATAACGCCGGAGGGCAAGGCGGTAAAAAACATCTTTGGCGAAGAGGTGCGCACGGGGCTGATTGGAATATCTCCAAGCGGAGATTCCAATAAGGTGACTTACGGCATCTTTGAATCTATCGTTATGGGATTTAAAAAGACATGGGAAGTGATTGTACTATTGCTGGTTTCCATAGTAAAACTCTTTCAGCGCGTCATACCGGCAAACACAATAGGCGGCCCTATTATGATATTTCAAATGGCAGCCAAACAGTCGTCGGGCGGCCTTCTGAGCTTTATAATGTTCATGGCCGTAATCAGCATAAACCTCGGAGTGTTTAACCTGTTTCCGATACCAATACTGGACGGCGGGCACATGGTCTATCTTGCGATAGAGGCTGTAACGAAGAAACCGTTAAGTGAGCAGGCCGTTGCTATATCACAAAAGATAGGGCTTGCGCTTTTGCTGATGCTGATGGCCTTTGCGATGTATAACGATGTGATACGCATATTTACGGGAGACAAACTGCCGTAGGTTCAGACGATGCCTGACACAATCGACATAAGGATATACTACGAGGACACGGACTGCGGCGGCGTGGTTTACTATGGCAAGTATCTTGGGTTTCTGGAGAAGGCGAGGACCGAATTCCTTGAAAAGCGAGGCATAAAAATCCTTGATCTGATGAACGAGGGAACATATTTCGTTGTCGTAAACGTAGATATAAGGTATCACAAACCGGCAAGATACGCCGACATAATAACCATTCATACGGAAATAGAGGAAGTAACATTTGCTTCGATAACCTTCGCGCATAATTTATACGTAAACGGCACGGAGATAAAAATATCGACCGCAAAGGTAAGGCTGGCAACCGTCGGGACTAGTCCCAGTGAGACGGACATGAAACCAAAGAAGATGGCCAAAGCAATGATTGAGGCCCTGCGGGCCTAAGACTGTATCAGGCCTTACACGAAGCGTTACTTATCCCATATTGTCCAAAAATTATGAAATAGCGATTTGCCGCAGAGTTCATCTCTCTATCCATCACCCATACGCAGCGAAAAAGCCCCCCGTCCCCGCCAGACCTTCAAACTGGAAGCGCCCTCTGCTCATCATCCTGCTCCCGGGATTAACCGTTGAGCAGGAAATTAATCGCCTGGCTGATGTTATCGATGAGGTCTGAGGCCACGGTCGAATGCACTCCGGTTTTCGACGCGGCAACTTCGCCGGTCAGGCCGTGCAGATAAACGCCTAGTATCGTAGCGTAGAGTGGCGGAAGGCCCTGTCCGATAAAGGATGCGATTATACCGGTCAGGACATCGCCAGCCCCCGCCGTAGCCATCGAGGGGCTTCCCGTTGGATTAATAAATGTGTTTCCCTCGGGGTCAGCCGTAACCGTAGGCACTCCCTTGAGCACGATATATGTTGTAGCCTCGGCGGCAAACAACGCGGCCGTCTCTATTCTGTTCCTTTCTATCGCTACGCATTTGGTTGTCATATTTGATTTTGCGTCGCTTAAAATCCTTGCCATCTCAACCGTATGCGGCGTTATTATCACGGGCGAGGCCGAGGTGTTCAGGGCGCTTATCCTGTCCTGATATTTCATTAACGCCAGCGAACTTATCCCGTCGGCATCAAGGACTACCGGCACGGGGGAGTTGGCTATTATCTCCTTTACTATCTCCACGGTGTCATTATCGACACCCATGCCGGGGCCAAGGGCTATAACGTCACAGCGCCGTTCAGCGAAATCGAGGATATCGTTGACGCACTTTTTAGAGAAATTCCCCTTTCCCTTGTCAGCAAGCGGCATGGTCATCTCCTCGGTTACTCTGGCCTGGCAGGAATCCATCGTGGACGCGGGAACCCCTATCGTTACAAGCCCGGAGCCTGTCTTCATCGAGGACTTGGCTGCCAATAGCGCTGCCCCTGTCTTGCCGAGGCTGCCGCCGACGACCAGTACATGTCCAAAATTTCCCTTATAGGCATACGGAGGCCTCGATGGTATCAGCTTTGACATAAATCCCTTTTCGATAAGGTCGCAGTTTATCGTATCTGAATTCAGGAACTGGTATGGGAACCCAATGTTTTCGACAAACAGCTCTCCCGTATGTTCTTTTCCCGGATAAAGCAAGTGTCCGCGCTTTGGCAGCCCGAAGGTTACCGTGGCATTAGCCCTGACGGCCTTGCCGAGTACCTCGCCGTTGTCTGAGGATATGCCGCTTGGTATATCTACTGACACGACTGACCTGCCCCTTGAGTTTACCGTATCTATGGTCTTTGCGATTGCGTCTTTTACCGGTTTGTTTAAGCCCGTTCCAAACATGGCGTCAACGATAAGCGAATCCCTGATATCGGCTTCCTTTATATTACTCTTAAATATGATTTCGATACCTGATTTCTCGGCTATATTATACTGAAAACGGCATTCGTCGTTAAGCCCCTCGATGTGTGAGGCAATGAAAATGCGTACGTTGAATCCGTTATTGAACAACTCACGGGCCGTAACTATACCGTCCCCGCCGTTATTGCCGGGGCCGCACAATACAGACACATCGCAAGGGGGGAACTTTTCTGCGATACGCCCGGCCGTAACCACGCCGGCACGCTCCATTAATACCATCGCAGGGATTCCAATATCTACGATAGTCTTTGCGTCAATCTGTTGCATCTGCCTGCCAGTTACTACTTTCATGAACTCAGTGCCCTCCTCATTTTTCCAACACTACCACAGCTACGCTGTATCGTTTTTGGTGGCTGATGCTCAGGTGGCTGCCGTTTATCGCGTTATCGGCAGTGAACGCCCTGGCGGCGTTATGGAGCATTAATGACGGCTTACCGGCAGCGTCAACTATGACCTCGATGTCCGTAAGGGCGGACATGGCACCGCCTGCCGCCTTGATGAAGGCCTCTTTTGCGGCAAACCTCCCGGACAGGGAGCAAACCGGGTCACTCTTTGTAAGGCAATACTGAAGTTCGCCGCCGGTATAGATACGCCCGAGGAAATTCTGTCCCCAGCGCTGGTGTGCCGCCCTTATCCTCTCATTCTCGACAATGTCAACCCCTATGCCGAATATCATGTAAGCCTTGCTTGTGTTATCAGTTGTTTCATTTGCCTTACGGCTTGCTCCATGCCGACGAGAACAGCCCGTGAGACTATGCCATGCCCTATGTAGAGGCCGCTTACTGACTTAATGGCCGCAACTGCCTGCACGTTATGATAGTTAAGCCCGTGTCCCGCGTTTACCGTAAGCCCAAGTTCCACTGCCTTGCCGACTGCCGCCAATATCTTTTGAAGTTCCTGTTTTACCATTGACGGAGTTGAAGCGTTTGCATACTGGCCTGTGTGGATTTCCACTCTGTCTGTCCCGGTTGACAGAGAATGTTCTATATCTTCGGGAGATGGATTGACAAACAGGCTTACCTCGATACCGGCGCCGTGAAGCCGGGCAACGGCATACGTCAGACGCTCCATTTGAGAGGACACGTCAAGGCCGCCCTCGGTAGTGAGTTCCTGTCTCTTTTCCGGAACCAGCGTAACCATTGCGGGCGCTGCCGCGATTGCCTTTTCAATCATCTCGTCAGTCGCCGCCATTTCAAGGTTCAACGGGACGGTAATCATACGGCGCATCACGTCAAGGTCACTGTCGTTTATGTGTCTTCTGTCTTCCCTCAAATGGATTGTTACCCCGTCAGCCCCGCCGAGGACGGCAAGGACTGCCGCGGCAGCCGGGTCAGGTTCTCTGCCGAGCCTTGCCTGCCTGAGTGTTGCCACATGGTCAACATTAACGCTTAAAATCATCCTGCCTCCAAGAGCGCTGGTAACGCGCCAATATATATAATAAAATATCAGACACGAGAAAGGAAATACATTCATCCTAAATCCACCATCAAAGTAAGGCACGGTTTCAGTTTTAGGTTTTTGGGGGATTGTGACGAGAGGGTTCAGAGGTTACTTCCATTTGCGACGGGTTTTATAGCAGCCCTAACGGCCCCAAATACCTATGAATTTACCTTAATGTACTCAACTCTCCTGATTAGATAAAAAACTATGTCATAAAACCTCCATATGCGTCATGGAGCAGAATCCAATTGCGCGATTTTCCGCCGCGCTTCTATTAATAATGACCATGATGGATGGTCGCCGAATATGCGAATCATAATTTCGCGCGACCTCTCTATTACCCTTCTATGAAGATAATGCCCAGACGCATTGCCTTCATTCGCTTGTTAATCCACGAATGCCCAAGTACCATTCGCTTCATGAGGACGTTAAGGTTATGTGCCACCACCATGCAGCATTCTCTCCAAAATCCCCCGATGGTAACCGCCCTCCGGCAAAATCATTCTTCACTGCGTCATGCGCCTGCTCACTCTCTACGGCGGCGGCTGCCTCTGCGGTCTGCGGCACTGCTGCCCTGGTCTTTCACTCGAGCGAACCAGTAAAGCGCAGTACAGGTAAGATATATACGTTCAAGAATTATCGCGTCTCAGACACA
>JADFYO010000032.1 GCA_015233015.1 Nitrospirota bacterium
ATCGCTTCTATTGCTACCTTTGCCTTAAATGCCGACGCATATTTCGTCTTCATAGTATCCTTGGACCTCCATCTTTCTTCTCTTTCTGTAACTTAACATGTTGTCCAGTTTTTGGGGTCCATTATAAACTATATGTGTCGGCCCGTTGACATGTGATATAACGACAGGGAATATAGGCCACCTATATTGGCCTTCTATAGAAGCTGCTGATGCTAGCAGACAAACCGCCATCCTGTATGTCACATATCAAGACCTTACTCCTTTTGACTCTCTTACCCATAAAAAAAAAAGGGGCACGGGCCAGTTGAGGACATGTCCCTTTAATATTTTTTATAACACCATCCGCGGCGCGACTGCGGTTTGTTCAGCCATAATATTTTCAACTACAGTTGAAAAAAAGGGGAAATGTAACTATAATAAGATCAAGATCTATTGGGAATTGGGGAGGGGATATGAATAATGCACTCCAAGCATTAGAAAAAGCAAAAGTTCATATGAAGCGGGCAATGGCTGCCTGTAATGACGAGGATATTGAGGTTGCCGTTACATGGGCATTTTATGCTTATGAAAATGCCGTTGTCGCGGCAGCAGAAAGGTTTGGCATTAATTGGAAGAAAAATCATTTTTCTAAAGCACAGGCTGCTCGTGAATTGCATAATAAGAAGTATCTTTCCATTGACGTTGGCGATAAGATAGAAGAATTTAATGCATTGCGAAAAGATGTTTAGTATGGTGAACCAGGTCCAGACTTGTTACGTGTTGATTTAGAAGACTTGTCATCTGAATTAGAGGACTTTATTAACGAAGTCGGGAAGGCTGTATCCGATGAAGAATGAAATGTCGTATAATACATATATAGGTGAAATACTCGCGCAGCTTCAACTGTTGCATGTGGACGAGGAGGCTTCATTAGTTTTAGTAGGTTCATATGTACGAAATAGGCAGACCTGGCGCAGTGATAGAGATTTTATCGTCGTAACACCCGATCGAATTAAGAGATGGAGAGTACCCCTTAATATTCATATCATCTTTAATACAAGAAATGAATTTATTGATAAACTTATTCACGGTAACGATTTCCAGCACTGGGCTATTCGTTTCGGCAAAGTATTGGTAGATGCCGCTGGATGGTGGAATACAGTAAAGAATTCTGAAGGCATTACTGATATTTGGCCGGATTGGCGCTTGAAAATCAGACATGCCGAAAAGGCTCAATCCATTGCATATCAACTATTAATGGACAACGACTGGGATAATGCAGAAGACGAGTATCTGTTGACAGCATCTCACATAGCCCGCGCATTGTTGCTGCGTAATAAAATATTTCCTTTATCCAGGCCGGAATTGCCTGAGCAGCTTAAACTCATAGACCATGATGATTTGTCCAATATATTAGAAAGACTTATCGATGGAATTAAAACCCATGAAGATTTAATAACGCTCTCCAATACTATCGCCCTGATATTAAAGGATCTCAGGCTGACGGCTGATGAGTCAGAAAAATCTGAATACTTGACTGCTTCATTCGACAAACTTACGGCATAAGGATACAGGGACACGGCATAAGGATATTGAGACGCATACCAATTATTACTTTGAGACAGGGCAAGCGGGGCAGATTTATTTAAGCCGGCCTGATGAAAATCAATACGAGCGGTGTGAAATATGACAGGAAATATGCTACTCCATCTTCATGGCATCTATAATCTCTATCTTCGATGCCTTTCTTGCAGGCATATACCCGAAGGCCATACCAATCAGCAGTGAGGCCGCAAAGCTGATAACAATAGAATTTAATGGAATTATTGGTCTCCAATCTGCAAAAATGGATATAGCTAACGATATTATTATACCCAGTATGATACCAAGAATTCCTCCGATTGTAGAAAGTATTACGGCCTCGGACAGGAACTGCGTAACGATGTGTGAACGCTCAGCACCGCACGCCCTCCTTATGCCAATCTCCCTTTTCCTCTCCTTTACCGATACCAGCATAAGGTTCATAATGCCGATGCCACCCACTATTAGCGAAATGGAGGCCGTTGCCAACAGCACATTCGATGATGTCTTAGACTGTTCCTCCGCCTGTTTTATCAGCATTTCCTGTGTCTCCACATTCACGGACAGTCCTAACCTTCTTACAAAATAATCCTGAATAGTTACTTTTGCCTTATCGGCAGAGAAACCTTCTTTTATCTTAGCCTTAAAGTTAGTCAGTTTCTTCGACTCAAACAGCAGCTCCGCCTGTCTTATCGGAATAAACACGCATTCGTTCAGGTTATCTGACGAGTTGAAGTATTTGTTCTTCTCATAGATACCTACCACAACAAACTTGCTTCGTTTTATGTTTATCGATTTGCCTGTTATTTTATCGGACACCTTGCCGAAGAGTTTCCCGGCGATGTCATAACCCAGGACACAATAGTTCTTTTCCATATCGAATTGCGTCAGTCGTCTGCCAAGTTTTATCGTTTGCTTATATAATATATCGAACTTGTCCGTAATGCCTGCTATGTTGGCATTCGATACCGTCCCCGAATGAGAAACGGTAGTGAAATTACTAATTCGCGGTGCCGACGTTAGTATAAATTTATTATCGGTGGACATTTTAACCACATCGCTTGCCTTGAGTATATCGGTGTCCAGGTACCTTCGCATAACCGTATTGCTTTGCTGCATCGAGCCTGTGATAACGTCAGTGCCTAAGGCCTTCAGTCCGGCAAGGGATTTTTCCTTCGCGCTTTCCCCAATGGAAAACATGCCTACGACAGAGGCAACTCCCACCAGAATCCCCAGCAGGGCTATGAATGTCTGAAACTTGCTTGCACTGAGACTTCTCAGCGCCTCTTTCAGCGTTAAGCTAAACATCGCCGGCAGGGTTAATTCTTATAATCTTCAATTATCAGGCCTTCGCTTATCTTTATCACTCTCTTTGCCATATTGGCGATATCCATATCATGTGTCACAAGTACTACGGTAATGCCCTTCAGAGCTACGAGGTCTTTTATTATGTTAAGTATCTCGTTGCGAGTTGCCGGGTCAAGCGCCCCCGTGGGTTCGTCTCCCAGTATTACAGACGGTTTTGATGCCAGCGTCCTTGCTATTGCTACGCGTTGCTGCTGTCCGCCTGAGAGGTGGCTGGGTTTATAGAGCATCCGGTCCTGTAGTCCGACCTGACACAATGCCCTGTATGCCTCTGTGCGTCTTGTGTTTAGTGGAATCTTTCTATAGACGAGCGGAAGCTCTACATTTTCTATTGCGTTGAGTTTTGTAAGCAGATTGTAGGACTGAAAGATAAAGCTTATCTCCTTATTTCTTATTGCCGAGATTTCTTTGTCCGACTTGTCCCCTATCAGCTGTCCTTTTATCTTATATTGCCCCGATGTCGGTTTGTCCAGACATCCGAGGATATTCATGAGCGTGGACTTGCCAGAACCCGACGGGCCTACGATTGCGGCAAACTCCCCTTGTCCTATCTCCAGATTTATATCTTTCAGGCCAAAGACTTGTCTGCCGTCGGGGCGCTTGAATATCTTATTTATTCCTGACAGCGCTATCATCGAGTTTCCCTGCCTCTTCGATAAGTTTATTTTTGTCCAGTTTGCTTAGTGTTTCCTCTATTTCGGAGGTCAATACTACAGTCCCTTCAGGAAGTGTGGAATCCAGCAGCTCAAGCGACCTCGGATTAGTCAGTCCCGGCCTGATGAATGCCAATTTGATTGTTTTCCTGTTATCGAGATATAAGACGCAAGGTCTGCCATCTAAATCGAACATGGCCTGAATTGGAATGGATAGGGCATTTGGCTTTTCACTTATTATGACCGAGGCATTTGCAGATAATCCAAATTTTATAACCTTGTCTATTTCGTCATTGTTGATTATCTGAATCTTTGCCTCAAATACCGAGGAGTTTTCCTTGATTGTGGCCACGGCGGCTATCTCTTTCAATATCCCTTCAATCTTCATATCTTTCAACATCTCTGTGGTGATTAAGACCTTCATGCCTTCCTGCAGTCTGCGAACCTGGGACTCGGCTATCTCGATTTTTATTCCTATATTTTTATAATCCCCGATATATACCACTATCGCGTCTGAGTTAATCGATTGGCCGATGGCATAGACCACCTTGCCGGAGTTCGACACGGGGACGGTTACGATACCGCTGATAGGGGACTTAAGCTCTCCGGCGCTGTAAATCTTTTCTGCATCTTCGAGCGCTTTTTTAGCCTTATTCAGCGCCAGTGAAACGAGTTTTTGGGATGTAACAAAGGCTATCTCCACCTGTTTGAGTTTGAAGGCATAGTTATCGGCTTGTGTAAGCGCGTTTTCATAATCAACCTCGGCACGCTCCAGCTCGGCCTTCGAAAGGATGCCCTTATCCACGAGACGCTGCGCCTTCTGTTTTCTCTGCATTGTCCTGTTGAGATTGTTTTTGGACTCTAACAGGCTTTTCGATATTTCGTTGTACTCGGTTGACGTTTCCAGTGTTTCATATTTCCTGAAGTTGGCCTCTGCCGTAATATAATCCGACCTTGTCTGCTGTAACTGCTGATATGCGTTACTGCTGTCTATTTTAAAAAGCGTCTGCCCCTCTTTGACGTGGTCTCCGTCTTTGAATCCTATAGAGACGATCTTTCCAGAAAGGGGATTTACTACCGGTACGGGGTCAAGAAAGTTAATTATTCCCGGGAAACCCATCGTATCCTGAAAGTCTGTTCTGCTTATCTGAGCAGTGGCGTACTGTTGAGCAGTTTTTACGTGAGATTTCTTATAACCCCAGACACCGGATAGAATAACGGCTATAATTAAAGCTGCAAGACCAGCAAAAAAGACCGTCTTCGCATGTTTTAACCCCGAAATTTTGTCCATTATCGATCTTTTGTTCGGGACGAGCCTTAACATCTCCTCTTCGGTAACATAATTGTCATCGAGCAGACCGCCAGGCAAGTGTTTTTTATGTTTATTCAGCTTATAGTATATCACGGGCTTGGCTTGTGCTTTGTCATTGTCAGAAAATACTATCTTATAATCGGAAAATGACAATTCGCTGCCAAGCTCAACCTCCTCGGTGCATTCCTCGCCTGATTGCAATGTCCGGTCCGATAGATTAACGGGCGTCCTGCCAACGTAACTAACCAGGATTACACCCTCTTTGGAATAGTTTATTTCTAAAAGAGCCCTCGAAATCTCAGGGGTTGTCAAATGGATCTCATTGCCCCTTGCGCGCCCCACCCTGAGCGTTGAAAGCACATACAGGGGATACAGCTTACTGAAGATGCCTTCCTTATAAAGCTTTACATATATTGGGTTAATGATAAGATTTGGAGCGCTTGTGCTGTCAGATAAATCGATACTGCCGTCGTCACAGTCGCAGAGAACCCGCTCTGCATCAGAAATGAACATCGTTTTTTCTGAATCAAAATTTTCATCGCCAGTCACTTTATCGGAGATTTCCTTATCCATACCTGCAATCCTCGTTAATTTTCCGAAGAGTCAGATGCAGTATCGGCCACAGCAGCATCATGAATCTTAATATTGAGAAATGACGACAGCACACCCTCGCTTTTTTTCAGGGCGATAACGGCATTCTGATAATCTACCGTGGCCGACACATACGCCAACTGAGCAGAAACCAG
Organism: Nitrospirota bacterium; assembly: GCA_015233015.1. Lineage (GTDB taxonomy): Bacteria > Nitrospirota > Thermodesulfovibrionia > Thermodesulfovibrionales > Magnetobacteriaceae > Magnetominusculus. Next base: position 5,637 of record JADFYO010000032.1, read on the forward strand.
ATCGTTTTGATAGCTTATAACGGTAAACAATTCCGACAAGCCCTCCTCTAATTTTGCCTTCTCAGCGTCAAGTTTCAATTGATTCAGCTCCTGGGTTTTCTTTGCGACTTCAACCTTTTTCTTCGATGACAGTACGGCTATTATACCCTGCCGGATCTCTTTTTTCACGGATTCCTTCAATTTATCCATGTTAATATTTGCCTGGTCAAGGGCTATTTTACTTTTCAGATACGCGTTATTTCTTATTGTATTAGGGATTGGTATCGTGTAATTCAACGAGGCCGTCCATGACCTTTCATCGGCGCCGTGTATGATAGACCTTCCAAGCCCTCCGGTATCCATCGAAGACCCCGTGCCGTAACCAAAATTAAGTGAAAGATTTGGCAGCGAGCTGTTTTTTGCAAGTTTTAAGTTGATTTCGCTGATCTTGAGACTCTCCAGAGCCTGAAGGTAGTCCGTCCGGTTTTCAAATGCCGCGTTTAAACTGTTTTGGTAGTCAGGGTCAATGTAATCGAACGTGGGTGGGTCCTCGGGCGATATGTTCTCGGATAAATCCCGGTTCAAAAGGTTTAACAAGGTATCCTGGGCGTCTCTGAAGGCCTTCACCGCATTTATGAGCGCATCCTCTCTGCTGGAAATCGCCGCCTCCGTCTGATACTTGTCCAGTACCGCAATCTCGCCTTCTTTTATAAGCTCCAGGGTCTTATTGTGAAGCCTTACTGCGTCGTTAAGGGCCTCCAGTTGTATCAGAAGCTGTTCTTTAGCGACTTTAAGATTCCAATACGCGGCGTTCACGCTGACAAACATAGTCTCTATCTGTTCTCTTAAGGCAATTCTTGAGTTCAACTCATTTATCTCCGCAATTACTACCGGCGCCCAGTTTACAAAATATCCCGCTCCCGCAAGCAAAGGCATAGTTAATACCGTACCAAGAGTTGATTGATATTGTGTCGCCGCGTCCTGGGAAAGGTTTGCGGAAGTCGCATAGAGCACGCTTAGCGAGCCGCCCGTCAGAAGTGGCAGAGACAGGCCTGCCGGCGATAATGACATGCCGGATGTACGTGAAACTGGATTTCCAGATAGGGAAAATGCCTGTGTTAATGTCGGATAGAAGACGGCCTTTGCACTCGATATATCCAAACCGGCAGAGACGGGGGCTAGTTTTGCGCTTTTGATAGCTAAGTTCCTCTGCAAGGTCTCAAGAAATGTATCCCTCAGGGTGATTTTCTTTTCATCGCCTTTATTAAAAAAAACCGCGTTATATTTTTCGCTGTACAGTATGCCGGAGAGCTGCTGCTCTATCGATTTATTGTTATCGTCTGCTTTCTTTTTATCCTCTGCCGGGGCTTTTGCCTCTGCCGGAGACCGATTATCTTTCGCAGGGGGCGGCAAAGTCGTGACAGTCTTGTTGTCTCTGCCGAAGGCGTTTTTTGTGGTGTATAAATCGACCACGACACTATTTGGGTCTGAGAGTGTGGAGATATTATAACCGCCAAACATACTGCCAAGGTCAAAGACTATCCTGAGGGTTTGTTTGTCGAATCTTCCGGCCCTTACGGCGTTAACTGTATTACTGTTAACCGGATATGTCTTTGTTGCGGAGGCAATAGTGGATTGTTCTATATCTATGTAAAGTCTCTCAGGGCTAGTGATGAAATGTTCGGCGAACTTCACGGGGCCGTCAAATTCGAGTTTGACAGCGGTATGTCCATTATCCGACTCGTGCGTGATATTTATAAGCGACGCCCCGGATGCCTTGTCTGCACAATATAGGCAGCATACTATTAAAAGAATGTGTAGGATAATCTTCATGATTTTATCGAAAAAAAAACACGTCCTCCTCGTCCTTAGAGAGATTATCATATTTTTTTTAATCGTGTAAAGTTCCTATTTTTCCGATGTTGGATTTTGACAGCTATGAACATGTATTTTTTTTTGACAAAAGCAAATCTGTAGTGTTAATGTACGGGACACGATGTAAAAATTATCTGCAAAGGGAGGATTCAACGTGAAAGTGATTGTAAAGATGCTGGTATTTTTGATAGTAATCGCGGTGGCGTATCAGTTTGTTAACGCGGAGGTTCCTTTGAAAGGAGACTCTAAAACCATGTCTGGAAATGCCAAAAAAGGTGAAGAGGCATTTAACGACGTTAAATTTGCCGGAGGAAAGGCCGGTAAAAAATGCAGTGAGTGTCACGCTAAAGGGAAAGGCTTCGAGGGATTAGACAAACAGCAAAAGTATAAGGTATTAGATAAGGAATTCAGCTCTATCGAGGAGGCAGCGAATTTCTGTATTCAAACGTGGCTTCAGGGCATTCCGCTTGTGAAAGATTCTACCGAGATGAAAGACCTCGTAACCTATGTGAGGCTGGTGAGTTACAACAAGCAGCCCTCTCGATAAGACGGGCGGTTAAGATAAATTGAAGATATGTCATTTGAATTACATCATTCTCAAAAAAGGAAAGTATAAGCTATGTACATAGGTTAAGATAAACCTAAATAAAAAAGTGGAGGTATGTTTATGGAAACGGCAGTCAAAAGATGTATGAATGCGTTGGGGGCAGTGTTAGTAATTCTCTGTACCATGTACGCGGGAGCGGCGTTTGGAGGGTCTGCGCCAGTGATAAGCCAGACGTCTCCGGTTGACAACCAGAAATATTCGGCATCGACGAATTCTATTTCGCTTACAGGTAATGTAACGGACGATGTGGGGTTGAAAGAACTCACGCTGTCCACTGACAAGGGGTGGCAGAAGACGTATTCTATAAGCGGGAAAAAAGTTGACCTGTCGGGATACGCATTCGATGTTAAAGATGTATCCGGTCAGGTGAAGCTCACAACACTGGTGACCAACACAGGCGGGCAGACTAAGACCCTTACAGTTACGTTAAGTATCGATACCGCTTCTTCACAAGGACCTCCGGAAATTGGCGATTCAGTCCAATCCGACGATATCACCGAAAAAAGTTCCAACATCAAAGCTAAGGTTCATCCGAGAGGCAATTCCACAACGGTGTACGTCATGTTTGGCGTCAGCCAGGGCAGCCTTGTAACTAAAAGTTCTCAGCAGACCATAACCGGCGACAGCGAGCAGTCGGTAACGATAAGCCTGACGGGGCTGTCTGCCGATACTACTTATTATTACAAGCTGTATGCGGAAAACACTAAGGGTAAAAAAGAGTCCGACTCGAAAAGTTTCAAGACAGCAAAGTCTAAGGTCAGCGACCCGGTGATAAATTCATCATTCAGCGTAAGCGATGTAACGTCTAGTTCGGCCAAAATAACGGGAAAGGTAAATCCTAATGGGACTTCGACTACGGTCTATGCGGCTTATGGCGTCAGCACCGGCAGTCTTACGTCACAGACCACTCAGACCGTTATAACCGGCGGCGACGAAAAGGATATATCGATATCCCTGACGGGGCTGACCGCGGCAACCACATACTACTACAAGATAGTTGCGGATAACGGTAAAACGAAGAAGGAATCTGCGGTTGACAATTTCAAGACAATAGCAGAGACGTGTTCTCAAACAGCACCTGTGGTCGGCTTATACAGCACTTCTGTGGATGAGAATTATTGTTATGTATATGCCAAAGTACAGCCAAAATGCTCAACGACTTCAACGTATGTACTATATGGAACCGCGCAGGGCAGCATGACGACGAAGGTTTCAGGTTATCTGGGCAGTGCTGACCTGGACAAAGAGATATTTGGTTATTACTACATGACAGGACTTACCCCTGGCACTACTTACTACTATAAGGTAGTTGCGGTAAACGCAAAGGGTACTACAGAGTCTGCCGTGGGTACCTGCAAAACCCCTGAAAATACTTGCAGTAGCAGCAACACTGCGGCCCCTGCGGTCAGCTTATACAGCACCTCGGTGGATGAGAATTATTGTTATGTATATGCCAAAGTAAATCCAAAATGCTCATCGACAACATCCTATATACTATATGGAACCGCTCAGGGCAGCATGACGACTAAGAATTCAGGTTATCTGGGCAGTTCTGACCTGGACAAAGAGACCTATGGTTATTACTACATGACGGGACTTAACCCTAACACTACTTACTACTATAAGGTAGTTGCGGTAAACGCAAAGGGTACTACAGAGTCTGCGGTTAGTACTTGTAAAACAAATGCCAGTCTTTGCCAGACGGTACCGGCAGTCAGCGGTGTAACCACAGATTCGATAACGGACTCCTCCGCCACTGTCAAGGCTACAGTCAATGCAAAAGGCGGTACTGGCAATGCTTATGTAATGTCTGGGACTAACCAGACCAGCCTGACGACAAAGAGTTCTCAGGTCCCTATATCCGGGACAAATGACTCAACCATCTCGATATCGCTAACGTCACTTTCCGCAGATAATACTACTTATTTCAAGGTCGTTGCGGAAAATGAAAGAGGAAAGGCCGAATCCTCAGTTTATTCCATTAAGACAAAGGCAAAAGAAGCGGCAAAGGCCGCTCCAACGATAGCTGAGGATGTGGACACCAAAGATATAACCGATGCGTCGGCATCTATGACCTGCAAGGTTAATCCAAATGGCAATTCAACTACAGTTTATGCCATGGTCGGGACAAGTTCGTCAAGTCTGACGCAGCAGGGTTCGCAGATACCACTATCGGGTACTGGACAACAGGGTGTATTGATTTCAGTCTATTATCTGACCCAGAATACTACATACTACTTCAAACTGGTAGCTGAAAGTTCTGGAGGAAAGGCAGAGACTAAGGTCTTCTCATTTAAGACAACAGCAGTACATGTTTCAGTAAATCCAAGCACATTAGAGGTTAAAGTCGGCGCATCAGGCAACGTTACTGCCTCAGGCGGAACGGCTCCATACACCGCCGTTAGCAGCAACACCCAAATTGCAACAGCTCTCATGTCTCGCGATGACCTTGTTACCATTTCAGGTGTTGCAAGCGGCTCCGCAACCATCACTGTAAAAGACAGCAAAGGCGTCAGTACAACTGTCTCCGTTACTGTTCCAGCAGCTTCACCAACACCTACACCTAAGGCAACGGCTACTCCAACACCAACACCTACGCCTACACCTAAGGCAACGGCTACTCCAACACCAACACCTACGCCTACACCTAAGGCAACGGCTACTCCAACACCAACACCTACGCCTACACCTAAGGCAACGGCTACACCAACTCCAACACCTACGCCTACACCTACTCCGACTGCATCGGCAAAACTCCCTCCGACTATTGCCGAGAATATAAAGTCACAAGATATAACCACTACATCGGCAACTGTAACAGGGCAAGTAAATCCCAAGGACAGCTCAACAACCGTTTATGCCATGTACGGCACCAGCGACACGACTATGACATCGAAGACCTCGGTGACAACTCTAACCGGTATAAGCCAGCAGGACGTATCGTTTTCGTTAAAGCCGCTTTCTGCGGATACGACCTACTACTTCAAGTTAGTGGCTGAAAATGCTGCCGGAAAGGTGGAGTCTAAAGTGTTTACACTGAAGACGTCGAAAAAATAGAAAGAATGGCCGCATCCTGGCAGTAGTCAGGATGCGGCCTATTTCTTAATGCATAAGGCGGCAACACAGCCCGCAAACTAACCATAAATGGTAACTAAACTATGAATACTTATTATATTAGCGCTACGCCGGGAAGGCTTAGGATTCGGAGTCCGCGTCTCCATAACAACCATGAGGAGATTAAAAGGTTCGAGGAGTTCATGGCCACTGTCATTGGCATAGAGAAGGTTGAAACGAATTATTATACCGGCAGTGCCCTAATACACTATGATGAGAAGAAAATGAGTTGTGAAAAACTCATCGGCATTCTGGAATCTACCGGTTATTTTGACCTTCTGCTGGCAAAGACCTCTGACGATATGCTTGAAGAAGGCGTTGAAGAGGCCGCAAGGATAGTTGCCGAGGTTTTCACTGACGAACTGTAGTATTAATCGACATGTCTGCAAACCGCTTGCGCCTGCCGGTCAGATTTGAGGGCGTATTGACTAAATCCACGCATTTCCATAAAATACCACGTATGGCACATGGTAAAGCTAATATTATCGAAGACATTGCAGATAAGATAGGCATACACAAAACAGAGGCACGGGACATCGTTGAAATTATCCTCTCTACGATAAAGGAGACGCTGGTCGAAGGTGAAGAGGTAAAGATACCGAATTTTGGCACGTTTCATGTTAGAAGAAAGACTGTGCGGGCAGGGAAAAATCCAAAGACGGGTGAAGATGTAGAGATTACGCCGCGAACTGTAGTCACTTTTCATCGATGCAGCAAGCTGGCAAATTCAATAAGCTATGCCGAAAAGGTGGACGTCGATACTAATTTTAGAAGTGAACCATATAAGAAGCATGACTGGCCTGCCCTTTGGGCTGAGTACCAGGCAGGGAAGGCGCAAGGCCAGACCTTAACCGACTTCAGCAAGGGCAAGGGTATCAACAGGTCATTGTTAAGCAGGGAATTTCAGCCGTTTCGGTTGGCAGAGGCGGCCATTAGAAAAACATGAGCACTTACAACCAGTCATGGTTTCTAACGGACAATCCGGGTTAATGTCTGGAAGTCATAGTAATTTTCAATTGTTTCATCAATCGTTCTGCTTCAATATTTAATGGATCTATCGATAGGGCTTTGAGCAGGGACTCTTCCGCTAAGTTATATTTTTTCATTATAAAATAAATAGCGCCTATTTTAAGGTGTGATTCGACGCGATTACGATTAATGATAATATCCTTTTTAAATTCTGCAACCGCCTCGTCATATGATGTTTTCTCCGTAAATAACAGCCCCAAGATGAAATGTGCCTGTAAGTCATCTGGATTATTATTGGCTATGAATTGGAATTCTGTAATCGCTTTATCTATATCGTTGACTTTTATATAATAATTGCCCAGATTGATATGAGTTTTAATGTCACCACCGTAGAGTTTCAGGGCATTGTTAAACTGCTCTAATGCTTTGTCGTAATTATTCATATTAATGTATAGAGAGCCTAATCCATTATAAGCATCTATTAATAATTGGTCATTTTTATTACTCAGTGCAATAGTCCTCCTGAACATGTCCTCTGCGTTGTCATAGTCGGCTTTCTGTAAGTATGATAATCCCATGTATAAATAAACCTGTTCAATCTTTTCTAAAAACAATTTGGTTTCCGAATATTTCGAATATAAAATTGTCGTTTCCCTGAATTCATCGATAGCATAGTCATAGTCCCCATGATTTAAATAACTAAGTCCCAGAATAAAATGTCCCCGCATACTCTCCGGACTTTTTTTGACAACATCCTTCCATAGCAGAACTTCGCTTTGCCAGACCATATTGCGTTTATAGGCAGCTACAGAGAATATTATAATAATTAAAACTAAAGCTGACAATAAGATACGGGCATATTTCCCGCCGGTTTTTTCGGCTATTATAATCACAGTTGTCGTAAGGAATATGATAAATCCTATTGAAGGGAAATATAACCTGTGTTCGATAACCAGGTCGTTAGATGGTATAAGCGTATGGGGCAACAGAAAGAGAAAATACCAGTAAATGCCGATAGAGGCAAGTCTCGATAGACGCATGTTTTTATCCGGCGATAAGAAATAAGCATATATGCCGGCTAAAATAATAGATGACAGGAAAATAAACGAAGAAAACACGTGAACATTAAAAAAACTCCTGTAAAAGGGATAATCGTAAACAATTGTCTGATTTACAGGGAAAAGCAATAATCTTATATAGGTAACTAAAACACAGAGCTGAGTAAAAAAATAATACACGGGAGAGGTTGTATTTAACCTTATGTATTCAGCTGAAGCAGCAGCGCGCAATATGCCTAATTCTCCAAGAACGCCTGTATAATTTCGATAAATGGTTATTGGAACAAGTGATATGAGGACAAGAAATATAAATATATTGATAAATACCCTGCTCAAAGTCACCCTGTAAAACGAAAGATGCATTATAATTATCAGAAAAGGCAATAAAAACGCCAGTTCTTTCGATTTTGCCGCAAGAAACAAGGATATGACTGATATTATGCAATAAAGTATTTTCTTATGCCATGCGTCCGGCGATATCATTTTAATATAGGCAATAAGCGAACACAACATAAAGAGAGCCACTAATAGATTATACCGCTGGACAATATAAGTAACAGACTCTGTTTGAATGGGGTGCGCGGCAAATATTGCGGCAGCGAGAAATGCGTGTATTTGCGGCGAATAAATATTTGTCTTTGGTATATAATCTTGAAGGAATGGAGATTTATATATTAAAATAATAAGATAGTAAATAAGAATAGAATTAACCATGTGAATACCTATATTCACAGCATGGTATCCTGGTAAGTTTAATTTGTGAATGCGATAATTGACATGAAAGCTGACAAGGCCGGTAATTCTGTTACCGAGGAATAATCCAAAACTCTTTATATTGTTGAAAAGCAAAGACGAATCTTTTATCAGAGGATTATCGCTGATGTTCCGCACATCTTCATAAACAAAAGGCACATGAAACGTATTCGAGTATATTAAAATACTCAAAACGCCTATGATCAGTATATGAACCGAACTGCGCTTAACCATAAATGAGCATAGCCGCCGCGCGGTGAGTATTGCGCGATTTCACTGTTTTTCCGCCACCAGAAAATATCCAAGCGGAAATTGCTTACTCGTTCTTTCAGAGCATCTCCTGCCGAATGATGTACGGAGAAACAGGGCGGTCATCACCTGCATTGAGGTGGCAAGCCACTTTCCGAACAGGGGAATGATATATACATGTTTGGCTATCAGGTCTGTAAGAATCTCAGGGGTACCGCCCAGTGATTTCAGGACTACCAACCTGAAGCCCGTTCTTTCGGCAAATCTCCTCAATGCAAACTCGGTGTACCGGTAATAATCATAGGGTGTTTCGTGCAGCCAGAAAAAAAAGGGGACATTGAGAAAAAGGTTTCCCCCGGGCTTCAGGATGCGCGACATTTCCTGCCACAGCAGCTCCGGCTGGGGAATATGTTCCAGCACATCGGATAGTATCAACGTATCAAACTCACCGTCCTCAAACGGCAGAGGTTCCGTAAGATCGCACTCTTTATCGATGTATTCGGAGGTATTGAGTGAATTCCCCCAATCGACACATATTGTGTCGGTTACATATTCACGGTATGCCTCGTATAAAGGCACCTTCCCACAGCCCAGGTCCAGCAGTCTGCCCCTGGCATACTTTGAAAGATACGCGTCATAAAGGGATGCTGTGAGATCCACAAGGAGTCTGGTCCTGCTCCTCACTTCATTCTGGTCGCGTGAAGCCATGAGTTTGCCCTTTCTGTAAACATACTTGGTCGGCGCCCATTTGTCTTTATTTCTCATGTCCTGCTCTCCTCTTGCACTTCATGATTTACAGTCAGACCGTCCACTGGTCGCCGAAAATTCTGTCATAATCAGGTGGATTAAATCTTTCAGTTCCACCTCCCGGATAAAATGTCGCTTCGCTGAATTTTATTTTCCCTTTAACGTTGTAAAGATCAATGCGAACGTACGAAAAATCTTTTCCTATGTCTTCTGCTATCCTCTTCATTTCAGAGAAATTATCAGGTTTCGCAACGGCCCTCAGATGTTTCGGGTAAGCGACATAGCATACATCCATAATATTGAAATCCTTGTCGTACATCTGAATCCTCGGCACGGTATCTCTGTCGACGAGTACCTGAAGGGCGAATGTTTTACCGCCAAAGACGTGAAATTTATATTCTGTAAGGTCATCATCCCCGAATTTCACGTATTCTTCCACAAAGGCCTTTCTCTCTATCAGGGAATACGCCCATTCTTCTAAGACGGCTGAATGATCGAAAGCAAGATATCGTTTTAAGCGAGACTTTATCTCTTTTTCATTAAAGTTTTTGTCTTTGACAAAGATATTCATGTGACAGCTGTGATTTACTTTTATTACATATGGCGGGGGGATGCTCTGCATATCAAAACCATCGACATCATCGATAACTTTCAGAGTTGGAATAATAATTTCTTTGCCAAACCGCGCCGCTATTTGTTCTTTAACAAGAATCTTGTCTACTAGTGGAACCATAGCCAGGTTTCTGTCATGAAGTTTTCGATAAGCGATTTTCTCACTAAACGTTTTAGGAGATTTTAGATTTGGCAGGCATCCGTGCGCTCTGTAGTGTATCATCATGACGTGGAGTTTTGCCGGCAGAATATTTTCGAATATAGAGAACGCCGGCTTCAGCACTGGTTTCAAAACCTTTTTTAATAATTCCTTCATAACCACCCGCTCATCTTTTAATTTCAGCAGCCTACGGCTGTTGGTACGGTTAACGATTCTCTGCCTTATCGAACGCCCCTGCAATAGCGTTCCATGCCGGCTTGCGGTTAAAATTTTCGTCCAGCGGCAACGGCCTGACCGCGGCCTTGTCGTCACGCGGCATGTATTTTGACAGCCATGTGTATTTATCGCTTAATCCCCATGTAAGAACTCCAATTACAGCCTTCTCTTGCAGCGCTGTACTCAGAAACTCCTCATATTTGTTTGCAACCAATTTGTCCCGCTTATTAATATTTTGTGAAAACATTATATCTGTCACATCCAGTTCGGTAATCATAATCTTAAGACCAAGTTCTGCCACATCCTTCAAAAAAGTTCTGAACACTCCCGGACTGAAAATTTCCCCATCCATGCTAAGATGAGACTCTATGCCCAGGGCATGGACTGGCGTTGCGGATGCCTTCAGGCGTTTCAACAGCCTGAGCGTGGCGGCCCGGCTTTGTGCATCTATCTTAGTGTCATGCTCAAGGTGATCCTGGTTTAACACTAGTATGGCCTTTGGGTCTGCCGCCGCGGCCGCCTTAAAGGCTATGTCAATGTATTTCGGACCCAGCAGTTTATACCACGGTGAATTACGCATGCCATCAGACTGTTTATCTTTATCCCATGGTGCGATTGCTTCATTTACCACGTCCCATGAGTGCATTTTCCCGGCATAGTGCCCGGCTGCCGTGGTAATGTGATTTCGTAATACCTGTTCGGCGTTTTGGCTGTTGACAGTGGTCTCAAACCATTTTGGTAAGGCCTGATGCCACACCAGTGTGTGACCGCGCAACAGTATATTGTTCTTTTTAGCGAAATCAAGTATAAAATCGCCCTGAGTAAAATCAAACTTGTCAAGACTTGGGCGCAGCGCCTCCCATTTAAGCTCGTTTTCCGGCACGACTATTCCACATTCTCTCACAACGGAAGCCGCTAATTTTGTATCCCTGGTCAGAGCACCGTAGTTGACGGCAGAACCGTAAATCAACCCTTTTCTGGCTGCGCGTTCACGCAAAGGGGCGTCTCCATTCGTTTGTCCCCATGCGCATATTTGCCCAAACGATGTGCTCGCAATAGCCAGCGCCGCCGCATGTTTCAGAAACGAACGCCTTCCCATTATTGCCTCATCTTTTTCTGTCATTACGCCTCCTTTCAATATTAAAACCTAACAATCTCAACAGTAACCAGGGTTCGACAAGGTATCTCCGCCAAAGCCGCTGAGGTTCGCAACACAGCCGGTACAATCCCTCGAGGCCTGCACGCCCCATCCAGCGTGGAGGCATAGGTATTTCCCCTGCAATATAATCAATATATGCACCGATGGTTATTATCACATTTGTGCGTAATGCCTTAATATTATCGGCAACCCATTGTTCCTGAATAGGCATTCCCATGCCTACAAATAAAATATGAGGACGATATTCATTGATTTTTTCAATGATACGTTTATTACCGCCACTTTCATGGGCCACACCAAAATAACCATGGTGAGTATCAATCTGAAGTCCAGGGTATTTAGCCTTCAATATGTCGGCGCCTTTCTGTGCTACGCCATATTTGGAACCAAGATAAAAAATCCTCCAACCCTCTTGCGCGGCTCGTAAGAAAACTAATTGCAGCCAATCTAATGAGGTCATCCTGTTATCTCTTTTGAGCGGGTGGCCTAAAATCTGTCCAATCCATACCAGTGGCATACCATCGATAAAAGTAACATCCGCCTTATCATAAAATGAGCGCATTTTTATGTCCTTTTGACATAAATAAACGCTATGTACGTTATGATGAGCAATAATGCAGTGTGCATTATTGCCGATAGTGTTATGGATTATGTCGCATAAATCCTGTGCGACCAACTTATCGACACGAACTCCCAACGGTTTTATGTCTATTTTGGGATATTCCATGTCGGGCTAAACCATGTCCTTCCAGAGATTATGTGAAAAGCCGGCAAATATTCGGGGGTCAATGCCGTTGACGGCAATTTCCTTGCTGCCCAGTTCGTAAGTGAGCCGTTTAATGAAATGTCCCGGTGAGGTAAGCAGCGATTTGGCGGCATATGCGGAGGCCCTTATGTAGTCTTTGCCGCTGGCGTATATGTTTACCTTGCGGATATTCTCTCTGAACTGGAGGTGTTTCTTATCGAGTAATGCCGGTAAATGGTTTCTTACCTCATCGTCCGCTAACGGACTAAGCCCCCACAGGTGGGACAGCAGCAGGTATTGTACATATATGACGTCTATTGACTGCTTCAGAAGACCTTTACTTGAGACAGTTGAAAAATTAAGGCGAAACCCTGTGGTAACTTCAGGTATGAAGATTATTTCACTATTCAATGCCAGCCGCCAAAACAAGTCAACATCCTCTACACCGCTTAAATTAAGGGTATATCCACCCGTATCGAGGACTTTTCTAACATTAAGCGTGACCGTTGACTGACAAATGGCCAATAAATAACCGGCTTTCGTGAGATTTCGTAAGACGGCCGGGGTTGCAATAGTAGTCCTGAACGTACCAACATTTTTACTGCCGTGGTATTTTGCCATCGAATAAAACATCCCCGCGCCGGGATATTTCCGGATATACTCCATAACAAGACGAATTCGGTTTGGATAGGCTATATCGTCATGGTCAAGCAGTACAAGCCAGGGAGTGCGCGTCTCCTGCAATAACCGGTTTCTCGTAAAGATAATCCCCTTATTCTCCTGTCTTATCACACGCAGCCGGTTGTCTTTAACAGTTTTAAGGTATTGTGAACTCTCGTCCGTCGAGCCGTCATCAATTATAAGGATATTGAAATCATGGTAGTCCTGGGTGAGAAGGCTGCTAATCGTCTCCGGTAGAAACGGCATGGCGTTGTACATGGGTATCCCAAGAGTCAACTCTGGCATTTCAATGTATCTCCTTGTTTTTTTTGAAAAAGTTACGTATCTTATGCCGCGCGTCCATTGGGATAAACCACATCCCCATAAATAGTAAAAGATCAAAAGACCTCGGTACTCCGAATTTAAAGAGTTCACGAAGCAACGGCACAAAGGCCTCCCATTGTCCCTGCTGCGCCGCCTGAGCCGAAAGGTCTGTAGCCACATACCCCGCATAGGCCTTCGTGGTAAACAGATTACGGTTTTCCCTGAGCCAATGCAGAAAATACTTCCAATCGTACTGCGAGCTGACAGCTTTTCTCTGCTGTTCGGCATAGTAAATATATAAAGGCTCCGGCACAAATTGAAAGCTCACTCCCTCGACCTGTGCCGCCCGCAATGCCCAATCGAATTCCTGGTATTTCTTCATGCCGCTGCGAAATGGTACCCTTTCTAATAATAATTTTTTTATAAGCAGCGACGATGTTATCAACTTTGTATCGCCCTGGTAAAAAGAGTTTCTGACACACAAATATTCGCTTATCTGTTCTGAGGGTTGTGGAAATCTTTTGGGCCAGGTGAGATCCCCCCCCGGCGTCCGGACAATACTAAGGCAGGACATCACAGGGAAAGGGTTATGTAAATTGACCGCAAGATTAATTTGCTTCATGAGTTTTTCAGGCAGCCATTCATCGTCATCATCCAAAAAGGCGACCCAGTCATACCTTGCCGCCCTGACGCCGGCATTTCGGGCATCGGAGCCGCCAACATTCTCAGGCAGCGGCAGAATTCTTACCCGTGGGTCGGTTATCTGCCCAAGTGCGTCCTCCGTAGCCTCATCCGGTCCGTCTATGACCACGATAACTTCTAACTCTTTAAAAGTTTGTGCCAGCGCGCTCTCAACTGCCTTGCAAACAAGATTCGGCCTGTTGCGTGTGGGAATTACTACACTGATTTGTTCGCTTATCATAAAGTTCTCCTCACGGACTGCCTGTTATTCGTGTAATATAAAGAAATCGTTATGGAAACGAAAACGATCCAAAGCAGGCCTCCTCCAAAAACAAGGTTATTTTCTGTAATATTATCAAGGAATAATAAAGTCACAAAGACAAAAGGCCAGATAGACTTGTTGGACGCGGACAAATATAAATTCCTGAAGGCAAGGCGTGCTGTCCGGAAATATCCAAAGAAAAATATAAAGAACCCCACTAACCCTAAATTAATGCCAATCTCCAAAAAACCGTTATGCGAATGAGGAATTGCCCATTTACAAAGATCTCTGACAACATTGCCGCCGCTGTCTCCCCCCAACCAGAAACCTCCGTAACCATAACCGAGAAGCGGGCGTCTTTCAAGCATGCCAAGAGTGCCTTTCCATAAGCAGTCTCGTCCGGTCAACGTGGCATCCTTTCCCATTAAATTCAAAAAAGAGTCTAATTTTAAAAGCAGCAGCGTACTTACAACAGAAATTACTATTATCGCCGAACAGTATGAAATAATCCTTATATAGATATGATTATGAAAAGTCTTATAAAAAGGAATTAAACATATAACGATAAGCATTATTAATGTTGCCCCTCCCGACTTTGAAAGTATTGATAAACAAAAAGACAACATTATTATCCCCCATTTAATAATACGGTGTTTCAGTTCCCTTACATTCAGCAGTAAAAAAACTATCAGGCAGAAGTTGGAATATAACCCTAATGAATTTTTGTGACCAAATACACCACGCCATGCACCGGGATGGTTCTCACCATAAGGATGCCATTGCATAATGCCATACTTAGGTAACAGCACTGCGGTAATCACACTAAAAATGGCGATAATCCCCAATGTTATTGCCATGAGTTTATGTTGTTCTTCCGATGTAAAACGCATTACCATATACAAACCAAACAGAGTAAGTCCTGTAAATTCGATGCTTTCTCTCAAAGTAACAAGGGGAAATTGCGACCACAACGCTGATAATAGCGAAAGCGTTATCAAAGATATGAAAAACTTCTCTTTCCATAACAATACAAACGCGCCGCTTGTATTCCTTATCATAAGATAAATGGCTATCAGATAGAAGGGATAAGAAGTAATCACCAGTAACGGATGCGCTTGGCCGGCTTCGAAATTAAGTTGAGCCTCACTCTCATAAAGACGAGTGATGGCACTGGTGCTAAACAGCATCGCCGTTACGGCAAACCCCTTTTCCAGATTTCCCGGACGTATGTCTGTATCGTCATTATTAATCATAGCTGCCGTCATGTTTGTATAACACTATCATATAATCCTTCCAATAAACTGTTTTGACGGGTCAGATTAAACTTATCCTCAACGCGTCTCTGTCCGTTATAGCTGAACTGCGTCCATAGATTTTCATTGTTAAACATAATGAGAATGTAATCCGCAAGTTTCTCCCAGTCACGTTCCGGCGCGAGAAATCCTGTTTCCTCATGGGACACAGCCTCTTGTATTCCACCGGTCTTAAAACTAACCACCGGAAGTCCCATTGCCTGAGCCTCGGCAAAGACTATTCCAAACGCCTCCGAACATCTGGCGTTTATAGTAAAACTTGGCGCACAAAAGACCTTAGCCCTGTTCATTAAATCCCGTACCTGCTCAGATGTCTGCCACCCCATAAATGTGTAGTTTTGCAAGGCATCTGCCGCCTGCCTTTGCAGAGAAGCCCGAAGCTCACCATCTCCAACCACTACAAGTTTGACGTCAGGCCTTAGAGCCTGTACCTTAGCCATAGCCTTTATCAGGTATTCACAGCCCTTATACTCCACTAAACGTCCTACGAACAGAACCATAGGTGAACGCTCTACCATTGGGTCTCGCCGGAATAATTTGTTATCGATACCGATATAGTGCACAATCACCGATTCCGGTGAAAATCCTTTTTCTATTAATTTACTCTTCATAAACTCAGAGACCGCAATGAACAGCCGGCCATATTGCATGAGTTTTTTCCTATTCCGAACATAATCACGAGTAACGAATGACCTCTGAATGAGGAATTGATCGGGATTTGTGTCAACTCCATGAAAGGTTACTATTAATGGTACTTGCAGATATTTAGATATGGACATTGCGTAAATGGAATTCGGTCCAAAGTGGGCGTGTACAAGCATTGGCTGTAGTTTTGATAACCGGGTATATAGTCCGGGCATAACTTTCAATAGTCTGAATAAAACCTTTTGAGCCTTAGCTGCCACTGCCCACTTACTGCGTCCGATAACGATTGTCCGCTCTGGCGGCACTGAAAGGCCATCGGAAACACGGCGTATGCCTACGTAATAAGGCGTATAACGCTGCAACCCTTCGCCTTGAGCAAGTATAAAGGTCTCAGATTGAGGAAGCAAGTCGCTGCTAAAGATTATTACATTGCGTTTATCGGCCACTTCATTTTCCATATTTAATCATCCTCGGGGCATCTTCAAGCGGTTAGTTTTATTTGAGATATGTAATAGAACCGCCCATAGCAAAACAGCCAAAAGGCCGTCTGAGGCTATGCTCGACCACGCCGCGCCTCTCCATGAATAAGCCGGAATCAACCAGAGATTTATGCCGGCATTAAAAACAGCTACAAAGACCTGTACGCCGCTGCGCAGGCCCTGATACCCGGCGCTGGTCAGAGTATCCGCCGCAAAAAAGTGGACTGCCTTCAAAAATGGCAGAGGAGACAACCAGCGTAAGGCATCGGCAGCGTCAGCATATTCCGCCCCAAGCACATAGGGAAGGAGCGGCGCTGCTAACACAAGCACAATACCCGCGACAAACCCATAGCCGCCCGCAAATGGAATAAGCTTTATGGCAAACCTGAGACTCCCGCGCACCCCAGATTCTCCATGTTGAAAAAATTTAGCATATACAGCGGCCAGCAAAGAACGTACCGGCGTAAAAGACACATCGATAATTCGATACGCGGCGGCGTAAATACCCACGGCACTCAGGCTGGAAAGACGTGTAAGCATGGACTTGTCAATATCGTTATAAATATTTTGTGACGATAGGGTGATCGAAAAATAAAACCCTTCCAATATATCGGCTTTCATGCCCTTTAGCGTAAATACTGGCGGCCCAAGCTCCTTATTGACCAGATACCCTGCAATTAACGCACAGATTAGCCCCGTTGCAAGGTATAAACAGCTCCATTGCAAAGGTGACGGCGACTTAACGAGAGCGCTCAACCCTGCTATGGCAATCAACCTGAATATATTGGGAATAACATTAAGCAGTGCGGTTCTGTGGAGACGTTGAACGGCCTGGAAGGCCTGAGCGCCGATAACATGAACGGTATCGAAAAAAAGAGAAGTAACGGCAATAATAAAAATGAGTGAAAAAGGAATCGACGCCGGAAGGACAAACCGTGCTACTGCAAGAACGAGCAACAGCAACACGCCCCCTGAAATAAGCGTCATCAGCAAGGTATTACCCCAGTATCTGCCAAAAGACGAGGCGTTGCGCGCCACATTCCTGATTAAAATATTCCCAAATCCAAGGCTCGCAAATGGAAACGCAATGGCCACCAGCGCACAGACGCCGACAAAGGCCCCATATCCATCAGAGTGCAGCGAGCGCGCTATGAGGACAAAATAAGCGGCCTGGACAACCGTCTTTATCCCATTTCCAAACAACATCCATGACGTATTACGCGCCATCTGGCTGCCCTTAAAACGGTTTAAAACTGCTTTAATCATAGCCAGGCCGCTCACTCACCCGTTTTTCTCAGAACCGCAGGTATTGTCTTTAGTAGGATTATAAAATCCAGCCATAAAGACCAATTATCTATGTAATACAAATCCAGTTCCATCCACTTATCAAATGATATATCGTTCCTGCCGCCTATCTGCCATAAGCAGGTAATGCCCGGGGTAACTTTAAAACGGCGTTGATGCCAGAAACCGCTGCGATGCCAGTCTTTCTCGAAGCCCCTGCAATCCCGCACAGGAAGCGGCCTGGGACCAACGAGACTCATATCGCCAATCAGGACATTAAAAAGCTGCGGCAATTCGTCTATGCTGGTTTTTCTCAGAAAATGCCCGACCTTCGTTATTCGCGGGTCATTTTTAATTTTGAATACAGGACCTGCCACCTCATTGAGACATTCGAGCGATGCCTGCATCGCCTCAGCGTCCGGTACCATTGTCCTAAGCTTAAACATCCTGAAAACTCGTTTGTCGATACCTATTCTGTCTTGCGCAAAAAACACAGGACCTTTTGAAGTAAGTTTAATCATAATAGCCGACACAAACAATACGGGAGATACAATAATAATCAAAGCGAGAGAAACGGCGATATCTACCGCGCGCTTTATATAAAGCCCGAAACCCTCCATAGTTCCCGTATTAACTATGCCTACTGTTTCATCTTCAAAATACATAGTTTTTGAACGGGCAAGTCTGAGATTAAAAAAATCCGAAAGGATCCTTGTAGTAATTCCCTGATCTTCACACAAGGCGGTGATATTAGAGGACTCCTCGTAAAACGACTTCATTGGAAGGCATATAATCACCTCATCTACTTCATGATCTGCCAAAAAATCATGGAATCCCTCTATGTCACTCAGAATGGGGTATCCTGACTGTGCAACGGCGTTTGTGTTTGTCCATTGAGCATCGACAAAACCCAGTAAATTGTACCTGTGGTCAGAGTTCTTACCGGCCAATCTTTCCGCAAGATGCAGTGCCTTGTCATTTGTGCCCACTATAAGCAGATTCTTCACGGCGGTTTTGGATTTCGAGAATATTATAGTTATAAGAAGCCTTATCATCACAATGCCTGTGCAAACTATTATACATATGCCCCATGTCCTGATAAGCCGTTGGCTGTCGGCGTCCCGCTTTTCAAAAATAAGACTGAAATAAAGAATTACAATAGTCGTTAAAGATGATGTGACGACCGAATAATAGAACTTTTTTAACACGTCAGCTAACAACTTTGACGTTTCAATGCTCCTGTCAACTCCAACCTCTTCCATAAAATACCTCCCTTCCCTTTATAACCGATTGTAAATAAAATCAGGTATATATTGACGGCGTTTATTAAAAACAACGCCCAGAATCTTCCCGCCATTCTTTTCGATAACATTCTTTGTGTTTTCAGCCATAGGATAACGGGTCTTTTCGGCCTCCAGCACAAGGACTACTCCGTCGACAGTTTTAGCGATAGCTATGCCGACCGTGGAGACATCCTCCGACGGTGAATCTACTAAGATATAGTCGAAACGTTCCTTCAACTTACTCCAGACTGCGGCAACCTTCGACGATTCCAGGATTTTGCGGTTAACGGGGCTGCCTGGCAAAACAGGGCATACATACAGGGTCAAATCCCTCACCTGATAAAAACATTCGTCGTGTATCTCATCGCCGTCGAAAAGAACATCCCATCCATACACCGGATTAATCTTGAAATACGTGTGCTGTTTTGGATTTACCTGATCGGCGTCGAAAATAACTACCGATTTATTAAGCTTATCGGCAAGCATCTGCCCGTAATCGCGTACAACTGTCGAGGTACCCTCGCCATCTCTGGATGCTATAAACTGGATAACCTTTTTAGGACACTCCTTGAGCAGGGATTCAATGTTGTGGTAAAGGCCAAGCAGGGGTTTCTCGGGAATTACGACGTCCCTGCCTGAAGACGACTGCATAGCGCGATGAGATGCTCTTCGTCTGGCGGCTGATTTCAGGCCTTGCTTTTTCCCTTGCACCTGCTGAAGCGCCTTATATATATTGCCCATTTTCTCCCACCCCTGATATTATATTATATCTTAAATCTTTCATTTTTGTTGATGAGGAATCGCCGCAAGCACCGGCAGGCCCAGCCTTCTTTCTACGTTTTCACTCGATGATATGCCCTGAGAATAGGTCTCGGCAAAAAAGGCATACCCTATGCCGCAGGCAGAGCCAAAGGCGATGCCAAGCAGGACATTCAGTACCTTCTTTGGCCATTTAGGCGCGTTGTTGACAGGGGCTTCCTGAATAACGCTTACATTTGATATGGTTTGTTTGTACATTTCCGAATAAATTAAGGACTCCTCATACTTTGTCCTGTATGACTTATAATTCGCCTCGTTTATCTCAAAATTACGCGTCAGTTCCCTCAGCCTTTTTTCATTCATATCTATGTCCTGAAGCTCTTTCAGGACATCCTGAATCTGGACACGGATAGTCTTTTGTTTGGCAAGCTCCGACACCAACTCCGATTCTGATTTGTTAGCGTCAACTTTAACCCCCTGAAATAAGGGATTCCCCGTTTTGACCTTATTTGATATGGCCATTTCCTGGTTCTTGATGAAATCGCGCGTATTTTGAATTTCCCTGCGGACATCCACAACGAAAGGGTTGTCCGGTTTGTATTTCTGCAGGAGATTAAGCTCCTTGCTCTCAAGCGCAAGGAGCTGATTATTTGCGTTGGACAGTATGGAATCCATCCCTGATGCGGTATATAAAGTCTTGTCACTCATTATCTGTTTCAACTGTGAATGATTAGACGAAAGTCTTCCCCGCAATGAGGCCACCGCAGTTGTCGAGGCTCGTAATGCCCCTTCGAGAGCCTCCAACTGGTTGATATGAGAGGTTCTTTGTGCCGGCAGGTCGAATGCCGATTTTTCATGTTTGAAAGCTTGCAGTTCATCGGCGGATTGCTCCATCTTTTGTTTAAACTCGGCAAGCTGATTTGACAGGAAAGCAGACCGGGGACCGCTATAAACCTCGAGATGTTTTTCCTTGTATAAATTGACAAGCAAATTAATTGCCCTCGCCGCCATTACAGGGTTCCTGCTCTCATACTTAATTTCTATTACATTTGATCTTACGTTCTTCAGCAGTTTCACTCCTATCTTCACGTTTTGCTGAAATCTCGATGCAGCCTTTTGCAACGCCGGCACCTTTTCTCTGACGCCGATTTTTTCAAGGAAAGACCGCTCCGAGTCTTTCAATCCGGGAAACATTTTCTCAACCCCTATCGTAGAGACAACCTGCTCTGCGATATCATAACTTTGCATAATAGCTATCTCTGAATTTACTATTTCGGATGTTGACACTTGAAGCGACTCGTTTATAGGCTGATTTGGTGTATTGGCTACATTGGGGCGGTCAACATATTCCCTGCCAAATTGAATAAGGACATCGGAGGAGGTCTCATATGATCTCGGCCAAAGAAGAGAAACAACCGTTACAACAAAAACGATCGCAAAAAAAATACCCGTAATCTCTTTCTTATACTTAAAGAGTACTGTGACTATCTCTACTAAATTAGCCTTTTCCTGCACCATAAACTCCTGTGTCATAAATCCTCACAATGGTCTGTCATGGCGATATAGTCTGAAAGGCGGTACCCAGGCTTACATTGAAAAACAAAACCTTCTTTAAATATTGATCTACCCACATATCCAGCTTGGCGATGGGTGTTTTCGGCACATAGACAATATCCATCGGCATCAGCCTGATATTTTGTCTTATGTCGGTGCCATCGATAGCCTTTTCAATGTCTAACGAATAGATATTAAAGTTTTTTTCTGTAACCCGCCGTATTACAATAACATCGCTCTTTCTTCCAGTGTCACTGATGCCTCCGGCCTCAGCCAGCGCCTGCAAGACATCTATATTTCTGCCTGCTATGAGAACTGCGCCTTGCTTACGCACTTCTCCGTCAACCCAAATCTTCTGGTTTGGGGTTGCCGTTATAGCTACATTGATTTCAGGGTGAGTTATGAAATCAGCATATAATTTTGTTAGTTTATCGGTAAAGTCTTCTGGTGTTAATCCCTTTGCAACTACATCGGGTATCAAAAAAAGAGAAATCTTGCCGTGTGGAGTAACGGTAACCGTAGAATTTAATTCGGGATTGTAAAGGAATTTTATGTCGAGCTTATCTCCTTCCTGAATAATATAATCCGAACTTTCATCGAGAGATGCCTGTGCTGCTACTATCATTTGCCTCTCGGGCAAGTTCGTCCTGACACTCTCCCCACATCCCGCGATAACCATGAGGCTGCATAATAGACAGAAGACCCGGATAAACTTAGGGATGCCGCTGGCGGCCTGCCCGCCGTCTGTGACGGCTGTCCTGTCTCTAACATTCAAGTGTCCAATGCCCACGTAACACTTATCGGCAGAATAGCTGAAAAAGTTTATATATATCATATGGGGTTGCCCGGTCATCTCTGAACCTCTTTATAAAGTTTCACCGTCTCTTTATAACCTCCATCTTATGAAGCACAATGGCAAGATTGTTGCTGGCCATGGCAACTTTCGGCAAATACACATCGGGCTGTTCTTGTGAGAGGGTTCTGTATATCCGGAGGGTCTCTTCATAAAGTTTCTTAGCACCCTTATAATCGCCCGTCTTATGAAGCACAATGGCAAGATTGCTGCTGGTCATGGCAACTTTCGGCAGGTAGTCGCCGGGGTGTTTCTCTGAGAGGGTTATATATATCCGGAGGGCCTCTTCATAAAGTTTCTTAGCCGCCTTATCATCGCCCATATTTTTGAGCAGGAGGGCAAGGTTGTTGCCGGTCAGGGCGGCCTTAGGCAGGTACTCGCCGGGCTGCTTTTTTGCGAAGGTTCTGTATATCTGGAGGGCCTCCGCGTAGAGTTTCTCAGCCCCCTGCATATCGCCCATATTTTTTAGCATAACGGCAAGGCTGACGCAGGTCGTGGCGACTTCCGGCAGGTAGGCGTCGGGGTATTTTTTTGAGAGGGTTCTGCATATCTGAAGTGCCTCAGCGTAGAGGTTCATAGCCCCTTTCCCGTTGCCCACATTCTTTAGCAGACTGGCGAGGCTGATGCAGGTCATGGCAACATAAGGCTGATATTCATCGGGATTATTCGCAGCTTTGTTTCTTGCAATTTCTATAGCGTTTTTCAAATACCCGATGCTACATCCCCACATCTTTTTTATTCCCCAATACTCGCTGATGGTGTTAGTATAAAGGATAAATTTAGCATGGTAATTATCATTTGCAAGCAATAGATTAAGGAACTCAATAATGTGTCCGTGTTCTTTTTCCAATAAATTAAAATTGTTCCCGTATTTTATGCCGGTATCTGAATATCGTTTGACAAAATTATCCCAATATGAAATAAAGGCGGGTTCTATTACATATTTTTTTTCAGATTTATTCTTATCCTCATTAAGTACATCCTTGCCATAACGATGTACAATCGACAGGAATCTCCATTTGCCGTCATCCATAAGATTTATTAACGAAGACGTCTCAATTTCCTCTAACAGAGCCTGTATTGAGTTATTAATAAATAACTTTTCATAGCATTCCCTGACCAGAGGCGTCTCGAAGCCATTCGCAAAAAGTGATAAGGCGCGAAATAACCTTTGTGCGGGTTCGGACAATTTTTCATATGACCAGTTAAGGCACACATCGATGCTCAAATGCCTGTCTGAACGCGGCGGCCTTTCACCGCGGCTTCCTCTGACCATCGAGAGTTCTGCAGATTTCTTTAACGATGCCGCCGCCTCCTGCCATGAGCAGGTACCCATCCTGCCAGCCACTAACTCAATGGCAAGCGGTATGCCGTTTGTGATTTCGAGTATGCCTTTTACATGTTCCGCATCGACGCCGGACACTTGCCAGTTCCCCTTGCCCGCCAGAAGCCTTACGCGCTGTTGCAGTAATCGATATGAACTGGAGGCCTCGAGGAATCTTATTAATTCGTCGTCTTTTCTTTCGCCAAAGTTCAAATCCAAAGGGTGTAACCTTACCACTTTTTCACAATCAATTCCGGCTGAAACTATTGAAGTTATCAATATCTTTAAACATGGCACTTCCGTGAGCACCGCTATCACACGCCTCAGCTCCCTTCCTCTCCTGTCTTCTCTCCTCCTTTCCGCTTCTTTTCTTGCATCCGTTCTCCTGTCATTTGTCCGCCTGTCGTTTCCTCTGTCCGATGGATTGACGATTTCATAATTATCGATAAGCAAAAGAACCGGGGTTTTTACGCAAATATTTTCGATGGCCGTTTTCAGGCTATCCAGGCCTTTAAGCGATGCTGTGGGCAATTCCATGGATGCGGCTATTTGGTCTATCATTTGGCCTTCGCTGGCCTCGCCGTCAAAGCCATCCATGGCGACAATGAATATATCGTATTTATCGTCTATCTCCTTACACGTTTTTATAGCGGCAGCCGTCTTCCCCACGCCTCCAATACCGCATATAGTCAGGAGTTTGTGCATTTTGATATTGTCCTTTAAATCCCTGATAAATTCATCGCGTCCTATGACACTTTTATTGAAAATGGAAGGATATTTAATAGTCCTGTCATTCGGTGGTTCAGGGCCAGGTTGTCTGTCACCCCAGAGAAGCTCATATATTTCGACCAGATATTCTATTCCCTTAAATTGCATTTTTCTCAATGGATAATAATCGTAATCACTAAATCTGCCTGACATTTCCTTTGTGTCGCCTGACAACAATATCTGGCTTTTCGCCGCAATTGCCTGAATCCTCGCCGCCAGCAGCACATCGTGTCCCTCGTAATCCACGATCTTATGACTGCTGTCTGTTACGGGATAGACAGTGCCGGTGTGCAGAGCTATTCTTACCTGCAGGTAATTATCCGGGTCTGCCGGATTTGGTATCTTCAGACTTTCAAATCTTTTAATAATACACGCCGCGGTTACTATGGCGTCCTGCGGCCACTCAAATACGGCAATGAACCCGCCGCCTTTGTTTTTGACCTCATAGCCGAGATTTTCATCCAGGCATTTTCTGATAATCTCATCGTGAAGCTTTCTTGCTTTTCCCGTATCGAAATCGTCATTGTCCCGTTCACTTCGCAGCACCCCCGCCATCGCGGTGCTTCCGGCAATACCAGTAAACATTATGGTTAAAATTTCGCTGTTTGGTAATTCTCTCTTGTGCGCCAAGCGCCATACCTTCTCGATATACTTATAAATTTATCTGTTTTCGTTACATTTGTGTCTTCAATATTAACTCCCGATTATTTAAGCACGCCGCCGCTTTCAGACATTTTGCACTGCTGTCACATGTGCATCTGTACTGGCATTAACGTCAATATTTTGGGTATGTCCGTCATTTTTCACTCAAATTCTTTGAAAGACCGTTGTCTCCTGTGCCTAACTAAGCAATTATTACATCCAGTATATGGTTGCACTATTGAGCAAGCAAATTCTATGCCATATTTTGTCGTGGAGTAAGAATTGTTGGGAACATCAGCTTTTTTAAAAGTGTTGACGGAAAAATTATTATGTGATAGAATGGATTATGAGCGAACCGATTACCAACTATGACATTGAGCATATCATCGATACGCTGCCGGAGCTTTCCCCTGAGCGCGTCAGAGAAGTTGCTGCTTTTGTAGATTTTCTGGCAGAAAGACAACGTAAGCATAAAGTGTTTGTCGATGAAACACTTGCTGCCATTGCAGAGCCTGATGCTATCGTTTGCAATACCGCCGAAGAGGTTATGGAAGCTATAATGAATTGGACTGAATAGCTTGCCAAGGTTGATTCCCAAAAAACGATTCTTACGAAAGGCATACAAGATTGCTAAAGGTTCAAATTCATCGAAAGAAAAACTATTAAGGACATTAAAGATACTACAGGAAAATCCCTTTACGCCGTCGCTTGACACACATAAACTCTCAGGTAATCTCAAAGACACATATGCCTGTTCCGTAACTGACGATATTCGCATCACGTTCATGCTATCAGGCGACACAATACATCTCCTCAACATAGGCTCTCACGACGAGGTTTATTAGCGGATTTAGTGAACTCATCGGATATGTTCTACTTGTTGCAGATAAAATCACGAACGAAAAAGGAGCATCCTTCGACAGGCTCAGGATGATTCTTTTAACTAGTTGATTCTTTTAACTAGTTGATTCTTTTAACTATCTGATTCTTTTAACTAGTTGTTTCTTTTAACTGGATGTTTCTTTTAACTGGATGATTCTTTGAACATGGTGATTCTTTTAACTGGATGATTCTTTTAACATGGTAATTCTTTTAACAGGATGTTTCTTTTAACATGGTAATTCTTTTAACAGGATGTTTCTTTTAACATGGTAATTCTTTTAACAGGATGTTTCTTTTAACATGGTAATTCTTTTAACAGGATGTTTCGAATAATCTCAGGTTGTTTCGATTTCTGAAGCGGAGTGCCTATGACGGATCTTAATTAGGGTATCAATTAAACTCAATGGAATAAAAAGACAAACCAACGCCGTAACCGGTGCTACATATCTAAAGTTAAACGCCGGAAAAGACGTCGCATCTATTATAGAAAGAAGGGCAAGGCGAATGACAATTCCTATTAACAGAATTGTATTAAAGTAAAACAACTCTGTATATCTCCTGAATATAAGCAGGTTCAGCAAGTAACACAACAGGGCTGTAAGAAACAGATATGGGAAAAAGATATTATATTTCCGGGCGATATTATTAAGCGTTCTGTTCTTAAACATCGGTATATGTTTAAATGTGGCGGCAGATTTTTCATAGCCAGAGAAGGGAGTCACATTATCGATAATCAAGTTCACGTTATTGTCGTAGATGCGGATACCGTCGGGGATTTCATTTAGCGGTACCTCTGCGGCCAACATCGTTTTGTTGTCATAAAAGGCTATCGCGCAGAGGGAGTCAGCTGCCGTTTCAAGGCTGAATCTTGACCATATAGCCGACGGTTCCTTAAAATAAGCCACAACATCGGCACTTGGCGCTCTCTCGATATGATGATAAGTGCAGTCTTTGGGCGGGAGGGTTTTGTCGGCAGTCCGTGGTATTAACCTTACCTCAAGAGGCGGAGTGCCCTTTTTATAAGCCCAGCCTGAAACCGAATAATTAAACGGCTTCTGTTTAGACGGGACGTCAGTTTTTTCATTGGCAGCGGTGGTCACGTTATCATTGACAGCGGTGGTCACGTTATCAATATATATCGCCACTTTTTTGTCGTAGGTGCGGATACCCGGAGGGTTTGTATATAGTGGAATCGCTGCGACCAACTCCGATGAATTATCATAAAACCCTATCGAGCAAGAGGTGTTGGAGTGTGTTTCAAGCCTGAATCTTGACCAAGCCGCCGACGGCTCTTTTTGATAAGCTACAACATCGGCTCCCTCAGATTTGCTGACCTGATAGGGACATTCGGAAGCAGTGCGCGGTATTAATCTTATCTGAAGAGGCGGGTCGCCCTTTTTATAAGCCCAGCCTGAAACCGAATATGTTAGTCGTGTCTGCTCTTCGGATGGATAGCTCCTGTTACCAGTGATGCTCTGAAAAAAAAGAAGACCCTTCAGCTCACCGACAGAGCATGGCTCGCCGGGGATTTGCGAAAAACTATTAAGTGCGTGGACTGCCAGATCGATGAATGTTGCAGGCAAGCCGGCTAAGTACTCTTTCTGGAGCGCTGGCATCAGTGTGGCGCGAAGGGGTTCACAATCCAGAACCTTTCTGCTGCACAGACCATTAATCTCATCGCCAAGCTGTTCATAAAACTTCAGGGCGAGCGGGGCAGATGTATAGAATCCCTCATATGCAACTGCATCTCTTAACGTCCAAAGAAACATTCCCCCTCCAAGTTCACCTTTTGACCTCGGCCAATGCTTTTCGATAATGGCCTCTATTCTGGAAAACCCGGGGCTGTGGCTGGCAATTTCATCCATAGTGGAAAACTGAACCGGTACTTGCGGCTGCCATATTTTGGGTTTTACCCTTGTCACTGCGCCGTAAGCCTTGAGGAAGGATTTGTGGCTTAACTCATTTACTATATAGGCGCCATAATACGCATTATTCGTAAAGGCGATCAAACTATAAAATAAAAACACTATTACAACGGGCAGGCCTAATACAGGAAGTGTTTTAACAAGGGCATATTTGCCGTTACTCTTCACTTTAATGAAAATAACTAAATAAGCGGCAATCATCGACGGCACCACCCAAAGCCCTTCCTCTCGTGTAAACCAGAACATACACATAGAAAGTCCTGTAAACACAGCCCATTTATAATTCCTGTATTTCATCAATCCAAAAAGAGATGCAAACAAAAACACTACCTCTGACGCGTAAATATTCTCCCTCATAACCCCCATGAACTCTGTGTGCGTTTGAATGGGGAGAAACACGTAAAAGGCAAAAACAGCCGCTAAAACAGTAGTGTTCTTTATATAATCAGATAAAACATAGATGAATACTAATCCTGCAAATATGAAAAAAAGTTGTTGAGTAATAAGGAGCGGCATCCCAATTATATAATTAAAAGCGATAAATAAGGGATAAAACACTCCTCTTATAAGAGTCAACACATTGTAATCGCCAAGCCAGTCCCCGTTTAAAATGTTTGAGGCAAGGTTGATATAAAGAGCGTCGTCGTGGACAGCATCGGCTGAGACAAGCATCGCCATGCTGGAAACTAGAAACAGCTTAACCCCTGCTATTATCAATAAGACATAAAAAAGAGACTTATCAGTCCTTACCATACGCCTTGTCTTTGACAGCTTTATTCTTATCCGATTTCAGACCAAGAATGCTGAGGTAAAAACTTGAAATAATAACCTGCACGCCTAAGGTGAGAATGGTGACGGCGGGAATGGTGATACGCATCATCGCGGCAGGATTTAACGCCCCGAAAGCCGTCTTTTCCCAAAGCGAAAGCGCATATACGGACATTGCAAGCCCTATAATTATAAGTATCAATCCTAACATTATTCCCTTCTCCAGAGTAAAGAACTTAATGCCCTGTATAAAGCGGTCATTGTCGGGAATAAGCCCTGCGTTAATGGCAAAGATTTTGGAAAAAAAGGCAAAAGCGGCTGACTGTACACCTATTACTATGAATGTCGATGAATAAAGCATTGTGTGAATATCGATGTAGGCGCCCAGAAACGGCAGCGGTCCATGTATAAGCAGCAGGTTTAAAAGGATACCTGTTATGGCCAGAAAAATACCCGGGTACAGGAAAAGCCACTTCGGGCTGAAAATAAGCAGAAATCTGAGGTGGCGCCATCCATCCCGAAAACTCCTCAGGTGCGGCGCTCTGGTCCTGCCGGCAGGGGAGAGATTTGTGGGCACTTCCGTTACTTTAAGGTTAAACAGTATTGCCTTTACGACCATTTCACTGGCAAATTCCATTCCCGTCGTCTGAAGGTTTATCCTGTCGATAGCGTCTTTTCTGAAACCGCGCAGGCCGCAATGAAAATCTCTGACAGAACTTTTGAAAAACAACCGGCCTATGCCGCTCAGGACTGGATTCCCAATGTACCTGTGAAGAGGAGGCATGGCGCCTTTTTTTATACCGCCCGTTAACCTGTTCCCCATTACAAGATCATAGCCCTCACGAAGTTTTTCTATAAACGGCCCAAGATTCGTAAAGTCGTAACTATCGTCGGCGTCACCCATTATAATGTACTTTCCTTTTGACTGGTTAATCCCGCCCATAAGCGCGCTTCCATAGCCCCGCTCTTTTACCGCGGCCACCCGCGCTCCAAGCTCTGAGGCGATTGCCTGAGAGCCGTCGGTACTGCCGTTATCCGCGACCACTACCTCGCCGGCGATCCCGTATTTTTTCATGAATCCCATAGCCTTTTCCACGCACGTCCCAATAGTCTCAGCTTCATCTAAGCATGGGATAAGTACTGTCAGCTCAACCGGGTCAACGCTCATGTGCGCCTGCCAATTGCTATGAGAGATTGCCCCACAGGGGGTTTAACAATCCCCTCTATTTTCGATACCAGGGGTACAAGGGCGTTCATTACATGATAGTTATCGTCTGTTTGCGTTTTTTGTCTGAGAATTCGCCCCTTTATAAACCAGCCAAGGGCGCCGGGAAGGTTGAAATAGTGCATTTTAATGATTTCAAGGGGATAGGCTGACAGAACTTTACTGAGAGCGCCCTTTGTGTATCTTCTGTAGTGAGAGTCTAAGGCGTCAAGCGTACCATAAAGAAACTGGAATGCCGGCACTAAAATACATAAAGCACTCCCTTTGGGCAGCGCGTCACATATACGCTCTATCACCAGGGCGTCCCTTTCCACATGTTCAAGAAGGTTAATACACAAAACCGTATCCAGATTAAGAGACCTTAACTCCCTGACACATGCCTCGTCAGTTATGTCATAGTTGAGGAATTTTACGTTAGAACTGTCCCTGTATTTTTTGTTTAACTCTCCGGTAAGCTCTAAGTCGCTGTCAACTCCGGCGTAGAGGTCCTTGTCCAGCATGAAATCCGTAAAGTTGCCGTAGCCGCAGCCTATGTCGGCAATACGCCGTCCAACATAACCGTCAAACTGTTTTAACTGCAGAGCAAAATATGGCCGCGCAAGCGAATTCCACCGTCTGTAAAATTCTATATGACTCTCCTTTGCGTCATACCCCATGGCAGAAGTAGTATATCCGATTTATTTGAAAGAAATCAACGGGCATCCCCTGAAAATCATTACACTGCATCACACGTTCTTTATAACGTGATTAGGGCTTAAAACATATTTATCTCTTATAACCAGCCTTAGCACAATTGCTATGAGATAACTTAACACTATCATTAGTATAATCCCAACCCATGCCGACTTAACTGCCGGGAAACTGAAAATAACGGGAAAACAAAACATATGCAAACAATACAGAGCCATAGAGTACCTGGACATGAACCCGATAACAGGATTAGAGGGTAATCTTATCGACAAAGACGCCAACAACAGAATAATCGACGCAATCACGACAGAGGTGCGCGCATATACCGGCAATGCAATCTTCTGTCCACATAAAAATATAGGATTTAATAAGTATTTCCATTCGGCAACGGCGATTAATGTCCCAACCGCTATCAATATTATTTTCAGGATACCCCATCGATATTGTTTTCCGGGAGCACTGCTATGAAACCGGTTAATCGATACCGCCGCAAAAGGATAGGCGATAAAATTCAAGGGACTCCAATAGATAGTCAGATTTGGCGAGTTGGTATGGATGGCGATAAAAGGCAATAACATTAATGCGGCCACGGCCATCAGGAGCAGGACTATGTTTGCCGGGGCAGATAGTTTATTTGCAAAGTGAGTAATCATCGTCATAATACAAAGACTTATAAAAAAATAATACAGTGTGCCTCCCGACGTTAAGACCATTACAAACGCTTCCTTTGGTGAATGAGGCGGCAGCGCAAACAACCCGCCGAACCCATGTAAAAATATTGTTTGAAACACCGTCCAAAACAAGGCCAGCCCGCAAAGGTAAAGCAATCTCTGCCCTAAATATTTCATAGACCTGTCCTTTGCGGCATATAAAAAACAAGCAATGAGGACAAACGCGGGCACGGCAGCTAACAGTATGTGGTAATTTATGAAATCAGCCGCACTAAAGGTATGCTTTGAGAGTGCCGGCTGGTCGAGAACAAAGGCAGTCTCGGAAAACCCATGCCCATGCCACACCACAACGCAAATTGAAAGAAATGCCCTTAAATAATCAATGCCTGTGTAAATGACCGCTTTCTTTGGAGTATTATCCATAATCACGATTAACGATGATTTCAAAACCCGGGACATAATAGCTGTCTGCCTCAGTCCACAACAACATTGCTAATATTACCATTTAGCCTTTCTTTCAGTAAAGCCTGATAAACAACGGCGTCATTGTGGGTATTGCCATCCTGTTTTGCTATAATAAGCGGCATGAACAGAACCGGCTTATTAAAGGCCGTTGACGGGTTGACCGGCAGCGCCCTTATATCGATAATATCGAGACTGAAGCGTATCCGCTCCGATGAGTTTCCTTCCCCCGTTATATCAGACGGGCCGTTAAGAAAAATCCTTGTTATTCGTCCCGGAGGGATAGGGGACGCGGTCTTGCTGCTTCCAGCCCTGAAGCATCTCAGGGCGCTCCATCGCGGCGCGCAAATAGACGTCCTGTGTGAAAAAAGAAACCACGGGATTTTTCAGTTATCGGGGGATATTAATCGAATATATCTCTACGACAGCGGCCTGCAGCTTATAAAGTGCCTGCGGAACACCTACGATGCCGTTATAGATACCGAGCAGTGGCACAGGCTGTCAGCGATAATCGCGTATCTTACAGGGGCGCGTTTGAGGATTGGCTTTAACACCAACGAAAGAGGAGAACTCTTTACGCATAAAATCCCCTACAGCCACGACGACTACGAGGGGCGGAGTTTTATTAATCTTATAGCGCCATTGTCCCGCATCGATATAAGTGACGGCGTACCCGATGTGTTTTTATCCGGCGAGGCATTTATCGACGCCGAACCTATCTGGATTTTCAAAACTGGCAGGACAGTAGCTATCGCCGCAGGTGCCTCTGTCAAAGAACGCCGCTGGGGTGGTGAGAACTTCGGTCTGATGGCGAGGCAATTGTCTGACATAGGATTTAATATCCTGATAATCGGCTCAAAGGCTGACAAGCCAGACGCCATGATAATAAAAGGCTATTGCCCTGAGGCGGTTGACCTCACCGGCGCCACTTCTCTAAAAGACACTGTGCCGCTTCTCAAAGCGGTAAGCGCGCTCGTGTGTGCGGACAGCGGCATTATGCACATCGCCAGTGCCGCCGGCACACCCACGGTATGCCTGTTTGGTTCGGGCATCGGGAAGAAGTGGGCACCGTTAGGGAAAAGGCACAGGATTATTAATAAACGCCTGCCGTGCAGCCCTTGCACTAAGTTCGGTTATACGCCGCCATGTGAGCAGGTCAGGTGTCTCACTCAAATAACCGTCGATGAGGTCGTCAGGGAAGTTATCGATTTATTAATACCAAAAGTGCGTTCATAGAACTCATCTTCGACAGTCATAGACAAAAAAATCCTCAAAGACCGGCATAAAATGTAGGGATTGGCATCGAAAAAGCCGTAAAAAGCTAAAAAGCGTAGGCACACGACTATCAATAAGTATCTTGACATATTAGTGGACATACATGTATAGTGTAGGCATGTATATGAGAACTACGACAAGAAAAAACAAGGACGGCTCCGTTGTCAGTTATCTGCAGCTGGCACAGGATTATTAATAAACGCCTGCCGTGCAGCCCTTGCACTAAGTTCGGTTATACGCCGCCATGTGAGCAGGTCAGGTGTCTCACTCAAATAACCGTCGATGAGGTCGTCAGGGAAGTTATCGA